>JANWVE010000080.1 GCA_025057675.1 Bacteroidia bacterium | reverse complement strand
TTACTTAATGTCTCTCTCAACAGAGAAAAGAGACTTCCATTCATTTTTTTCATACTGTACAAAAGTACAGTTTTTTTGTATCTGAAAAAACATCTGAAAAATGTCACTCATATTGATCACGCAATTTTATTTTTATTTTATTGTCCATAAGCCACTCAATTTTTGGACAGATCAAACTGTATGAAGATACTTTCAACGGGGGTGTTACTTGTGCAGGGTGGTCCCCAAGTTATTTTGCTGGTTCACCTGTATCGGGAACTATGACTGTGTCTATTCCGTCAGGAAGTACTATACGTAAAGCCTACCTTATGGCTGGTCAGCATGGAGGTAGCGGCAGTATGAATGTAACCCTAAACTCAGTAACATACAACTTTAATTCTACTACCGTTGTAAGTTCATTCCCTCCTAGTATATATTCTTGTACCTCATCAAGGGTTCATGCAATTGACATTACTAGTTCCATAAGTGCTTCAACAACCTTGTATAACATCAGCATTCCTGGAAGTCCATACTGCGAGCATTACCAAGACTTTTACCTGTTTATTGCATATAATAATCCTTCACTGCCTACAGTGTCCGTTGGACTCTGGGTAAACAATATAGCTTTTGCTGCAACATTAAATTATACATTAAATGTGGTTAATCCTATCAACACTACCAACCACGTGGGTTTAGCAATGTTTGCAGGATATGCATGTTTCTATTTTGATCGTGAAGAAGTAATTGTAAATAGCACAAATGTAGGATACTATCATGGAGATGAATATAATTCAGGTTCTTGCAGTGGTGCTATGGGTCAATTTGGATATCACAGCGGAGTACTAACAGGTATTGGCGATGATGATCCCAATCAAGCTATGGTTGGTGCTGATGCTTTAAGTAATATACAGGCAGTTATTCCTATGAGTACCACTTCTGTACCTTTGCAGTTAAATAATGCTAATCTAAACGGCGATAACTCTATATGGGGAGTAGTATTAGTCTATGGCTCTTCGGTAACATTACCTACCTATTTACTAAATTTATCTGCCCAAGTAGATCCAAACAAGAATGTACTTTTAACTTGGGAATCAAACTATGAAAATATTGATCTGTTTGAGATTGAGAAAAGTATAGATAATGGTAGAACATACAATATCATAAGTGATAATATACCTGCTGTGTCTTTTCAAAGTATCTATCAATACATTGACAAAACAGGATTTACTGGAAATAAGGCTTGGTATCGTATAAGGTGTAAAGAAAAAGATGGCAAATACACATTTTCAAATGCCATAGAGGTAAATTTCAATTTAGAAAACATGATTATAGGTATGTTTGAACAGCCAATATTTCTACCTAACTCCTTGCAGTATCAATGCATAATGGCACAAAATACTGACATACAGTATCAAGTATATGACCTGAATGGAAAGCTAATCTTTACTAAGTCTACATCAGTTATGTCAGGAAAACGCAGTTTTGAGGTAGACTTACCTTATTTACCTTCGGGTATCTATCATGTAAATATTATTTCACAAAATGGACTTTTACATCAGCATAAGCTGGTAGTAATGTGAAGATCCGTTTTATATACACCGAAGTATGCATAAACTGATAACCTGTGTTGCTACAAAGTCAAGATAGAGTTTCTCTTACTAATGGCTATCAAGGTATTTATGCCCTGCAAAAGTATAATTCAAGATTAAAATTTACGGTTAGCAAGTTTGTATTATGTTTTATGTATTGGGATAATTTTATTTTGCACGTGCTACAAAAAAATAATCAAACGAAGCTGATAAACTCTCCAACCTCATAGGAGACTCAAAGGTTCCAGAGGCCACCTGCTTTACCCACATAAAAGTTTTTTATATTAAGTCTGTTTTCTAGAGTTTATGAACAGAAATCTCTTAAAGAGGTACAAAAATTTACTTTATACTGATTTTCAATGTGTTAGATGTAAAAGTAGAAAATAAGGCTATTTTTTGTAAAGTGTTGATTATCAGTATGCTTATTTAACAAAAATCTCCTTAAGCCTTGTGTTCATAAAGTCTTTAAGTCTTTTCTTTACGTAAAAAGTTATTTTCATAAGTTTTAATTTTTCTGGCCTGTCCTTGTGGGCGTTACGCTGCGCGTATGCCCACAAGGACACGCCCAAAAAAATACAAATATCATTCAATCATTATGAAAGCGCCCCAGTAATACGGCTGACTATATTTTTTACGAAGCTCTTTTTGAGCTAATTCAAAAGCTTTACGTTTGCTGAACCCTTTCTGCTGCCAATTTTGATAAAAAATTGCCATCAGTAACTGTGTTGCTTCGTCATTCACTTTCCACAAACTCATAATAATACTTTGCGCCCCTGCTACCTTGAACGCCCGCTGCAAACCATACACGCCTTCTCTACTTGCTTGCCCGAGTCCCGTTTCGCAAGCGGATAAAACTACTAACTCTGTACTGTCTAATTCCATGTTCATTACTTCAAAAGCGGTCAGTTTGCCATCCTGCTCACCTAATGGTCTGATTTCCATCCGATCATAATCTACAACCCCCGCCAGTAAAACTCCCGCATTTAACATGGCTTGCACACTGCTCTGATATTGTCCTTTTTTGAAATATCCATGCGTAGCAATGTGTAAAATACGAGGGTTTTTGATGGACTTAACATACTCCTCAGTTGCATCATATCCAATACTAACATAACTATTAGATACCCACAAACTTAACTGACAAACTTCTTTCTCCGCACCTTTTAAGGGGGGTAAATCATCTAATTCCCACCTACTTTCAGGCTTTTCATTTCCTTTAATATACCTTCCTGTAAAATACCTTGGATTACCGACAAAATAACTTTTGAGATATGGACTATAAGTAGGTTTATTTTTAATTAAGTCGCTAGTTTTAGTTACATAAATAATTTGTATTTCATCCAAAACATACCTTTGAGTGCGAGGATTCTGTAAAGTAGAAATGTTAATTCTATTATACACTCCATCTGTTGAAATAAAAACAGACTTTATTCCGTTAAGAGCTTTAAGTATCGGTGTCCAGTATGCATCATAGCTATATCCATCATAAATTTTATGGACAATACTGCGCTTGTAATTGATATAGTACTCTTTCTCTAATGAGTCGCCATTTTTAAGAATAATCAGTTGAGGATACGCAGACCTTTTTTTAATAACAAAAACTAAGTAATATATGCTGTCTTTTTCGGTTATTCGAGTGATTTCAATAGAAGCTTGATGATCTTTTAATTCATCTTGAACTTGTGTCCATTGAGGGGGACTATGCTCAAAAGCATCGGCAAAATCATGACTTTTCATAGATAACTGTTTTTCTATTTCATTTGCTTTTTGGTATAGGCTGTCTAAATGAATATTTCTTTTTTTGCGTTCCTCTATGCTTAGACTTTGACTTTGAATATACTTTTCTTTAATGGATTTCCAGGTTAAATACAAATTTTGCAATTCACTGTCATTGCTTTGTAGAATACGGTGTTTTATTTTTTCTGTACTGTTCAAGATAAGTCCCTTGGTTTGTAGGATTAGGTTATACCCTTCTTTTGTAATAGCAGGCTGGTCATTGTATCTTTTGAGTACAAAACATTGGAAGTCATTGACGTATTGTTCTACATTTGTTTTTATATATTGTTCTTTTTCTACTTCGGAGAGGTTTTTGAAATGTTCCTGTATTTCTTTCATTTTAATTTCACTAACTTGCTTGTAGATGCTCTGTGCTTTACCATATTCATATTTTTGGTAATACATTTTAGCGAGATTAGTTAGTATTGAAGTGTAGTAAGGATAGGTCTCACCAAAGGTACTAATGATAACTTGAATAGCTTCTTTGTATAGACTTTCTGCTTCTAAGTAGCGTTTTTGTTGTTGGTATAGCCGAGCTAGATTATTACAGAGTATAGGGTAGTAAGGGTCTTCTTTTCCTGTAGCTTTTAATCTTATTTCGACTGCTTTTTTAAGTAATTTTTCTGCTTTGTCATACTTTTTTTGACTGGCGTACAAGTTAGCAAGATTAGCGGATGTAGTTGCATATTCAGGATTATCCTCACCTAAGAGTTTGTATTGTATTTGTAGTGCTTCTGTGAGTAAGCTTTCGGCTTTTGTATAACAAGATAGGTCATAATACAATCCCCCCAGGTTGTTACAAGCAACAGAGTAAAAAATACTACTTTTTTCGTTCATGGAACGAAGTATATCAAGCGACTGATGAAAGAGTATTTTAGCTTCTTCGTATCTACCTTGTCTTTGGTATAATCTTGCCAATTCATCGCAAGCAGACACATACTCTCGGGACATTTTGCCGATTGTTTTTTCAAAAACAAGCATCACTTCCTTGAAATAAACTTCTGCTTCTGCGTATTTACCTTGTGACTCATATAGTTTGCCTATACCTTGAAGTGCATGAGCATAATCAGGATGACTCTTTCCATAAAGATTAATTTTAATTTGCAGAGACTCTTTCATCAATGCTTCTGCTTTATGGTATAAACCTTGTGTAGTGTATATCTCCGCTAAGTTTTGACATATATCAGCATAAATATCAGAGCTTTTTCCGTGAGTCTCTATGCTTTTTACTATGCTACTTTCTAGTAATCTTTGTGCTTCAAGGTAACGCGTTTTAGATTTGTATATGTATGCCAGGTTGTAAAGAGACTCCGTGTATCTTTTGAGGTTTTTAGAAGTTATGTTCCATGCACTATCTTGTTTAGCGTATAGTTCGGCGTTATCGTAGTCATCCATGTAGAAGTAAGCTTCTATTAGCTTGTTGAGGATTTTGCTGTAATTAGTATCTTTGGTTTGAACTTGTTTTTGATATAATTTCAAAGTAGTGGTTGCCCATTGTGCTGATTTTGGATAATCTAATTTTTTTTGGTATTTTTCTATGCTGTCATACGCACTTTGCCACGTTTGCGCTATACATGACCACCCAAGCACAACTAAAATCCACCAAAAAAATATCTTCATAGTTCAAAATTACATAAAATCCATTAAGTATTTAGTGAAAGAGGGTGAGAATGTTTTTTTGGGCGTGTCCCTCGCTGCGCTTCGGGTCGGCGTGCTGCGGGCTGCGCTATCGCTTCGGTGCTTCGCACTGCTGACGCACCCTCCGCATGCCTCACGCAGCAGCCTTTGGATGTTTTACCTCGTTTTTATATATGCGTTTGTTTTACCTCGTTTAATGTCCATTATCAAACACTTACAAGGTTAAAAATTTTTATCTCGTTTTAACTGTATTTGCTTTATCTTGTTTTGTATTCATTTTCAAGTGCTTACAAGGTTAAACCTTGAATGCACGTACTTTTTACAATACTTTAACCCTGAATATTGATGTTTTACTTTGTTTTATACTTATTTTCAATGAGTTACAAAGTTAAACCCTATTTTTATCTTGTTTAGTGTTCATTTTCACATACTTACAAGATTACATTTTACATAGGTAGGCTTAGTTTATTGTCAGCTTGCGTGAGGCATGCGGAGGGCGTGCGTTAGCACGGTGCGAAGCACCGAAGCGATAGCGCAGCCCGCAGCACGCCGACCTTGCTTGCATGAGCGCAGCGAAACGCAAGCAAGGACACGCCCAAAAATTACATAACTCCTTAAACAAAGTAAAACTAATGTAATTCAAAAAAATGTATCTTTGCAAAACATGAAAACAGATTTTATACAGCATACCCTTAAATTGTTTTCAATATGCTTCCTATTAACCATAGGTAAAACGTACGCTCAAACAGGATACGCACAATACTTAGAACTGGGTGCAGTTGCCCCAGAAATTGAAGCCACAGACATCAACGGCAAGCGGATTGTCTTATCCGAGATGCTCAAAAGAGGGAATGTGGTCGTCATGTTATTTAGAGGTGTTTGGTGTCCGAACGCAAACATCGGTACCTGTATACCTATTCAGCAAGAAATACTAAACAACCTTGCCGAACAAGTCATTGCTATCTGCCCCGAAAGCCCTGAGTACACAAGAAAACTGGTAGAGTCTAAAAAAATCACAATTCCTGTAATTGCTGACGAAATCATGCAATACACAGAAGCATACGGTGCCGTAGAACACGTTTATGAAGAGCAAATGTCCCGAGGTGCTTTCAAGGAAGGATTAGCTACTAAACGACCGAATACGGATGGTACATATCCTATGGCACTGCCCGCTATCTACGTAATTGATAGTAACAAACGCGTTAAACTCTGCTACAATGCAAACACTAATCGCCCCCCTCAACAAGCTTTTGAATTTCTGCAAAGAGTCCTCAATGACTAAGGTATATGAAATCTCTCCACTTTAAGTTACCTCTTTCAATAATTCTTGCTTGCTTTATATTAGGTGGCTCAGCCCAAAAAGATCCTGTTAGCAAACAAAAATCTGAATTGTATCAAAAAAAGAAAGAAATTCAAAAGAAAATCTCTTTAACTAAACATCTTATCTCCAAAGCACAAAAAGAAAAACGCAAAAGCGTGCATGAGTTAGCTACTATCAACCAACAAATTGGTTATCACGAAGAACTGATTAAAGTTACCTCTACCGAATTGCTCACAATAGACCAAGAAATTCAACAAAGTGAGCAAAGTATTAAGCAACTTACTGAAAACCTCGCTTTTCTCAAAAAAGAATACGCGCAGCGTGCCGCCAGTGCATATAAAAATGGATCAGCTTTGGGAATACTTGCGCTTATATTCTCCGCCGATAATTTTAATCAAGCATATCAACGCTACAAATACTTAAAACAATTTACAGCTGTTCGTAAAAGACAAATGCAGAACATCAAAGAAACACAGATCAAACTCAAAGAACGAATAGAATTCTTGAAGGAAGCTAAAATTAACAAAAACATAGTAGTACAGGAGCAGGTTGTTGCCAAAGAAGGGCTCAATAAAACTCGTCAGGAGAAAGATGAAATGGTACGCGCACTTAGCCTCCGCGAAAAACAACTTATGGAAGAATTAGAAGAGCAAAAGCGAGAGTACAACCGATTAAATGATGAAATTAGAGGCATAGTAAGGCGCTCTGCCAAAGAAGATGAAAAAATAGCTGCCACGCCTGAGTTCAAAATAGAAAGCTCAAATTTTGCACGGAATAGAGGGTCTTTACCCTGGCCAGTGGCAAGAGGTGTAATTATTGCCCAATTCGGTAAAAGAGAACACGAAGTACTCAAAAACGTGATGATAAATAATAACGGAATTGATATTCGTACTGAAACTGATGAAAGCGTGCGGGCGGTATTCCCAGGTAAAGTATATGCCGTAGCTGAAGTCCCTAACTTTAACAATGTAGTTTTTATTCAACATGGTGAATTCATTACAGTTTATACTAATTTGAGAGATGTATTTGTATCTAATGGGGATAAAGTTAATCTTACGCAAGAGATAGGCGTGATTGCGCAAAATAAAAAATCGGGTGAAAGTATTTTACACTTTGAAATATGGAAAGGAAAAGAAATGCAAAACCCCGAAGAGTGGCTCGCAAAATAAAATTCTGCTCTTTTATAGAATCCCCAATATTAAACATAAACTAAAAACTATTAAAAACACTGTAACTAACCGCTGGATAACCTGATACGTTACTTTTTTCAGAAATGAACTACCTACAATAACTCCTAAAAATGCACTTGAAACGGCTATTAGCAGAACAAAAAAGTGCTTAGATATCAAATTGTAAGAAAGAGTATTCATGCCGTATACTACCAAGCGAGCTATATCTATCACAAAGGCGATAGTGGCTCCTGTGGCGATATACCTGTGTTTATCTAAATTCATACGTATTAGAAACACACTTCGTAAAGCCCCTTGATGTCCTGATAATCCCCCAAAAAAGCCACTTAGTACCCCTCCCAAAGGCATCCATTGAAGGGGGGCGCCTATTTTTTTAAGTTTTGGAATGCTTTCCATCATTGTAAAAAAGAGAACTAAAAAGCCTGTTGTTAGTTTTATCCAAGTGATGTAGAACG
The DNA here is from genome assembly GCA_025057675.1 of Bacteroidia bacterium. Taxonomy (GTDB): domain Bacteria; phylum Bacteroidota; class Bacteroidia; order JANWVE01; family JANWVE01; genus JANWVE01. The sequence goes on along the minus strand of JANWVE010000080.1, from coordinate 4,771 downwards.
TTTTATGTGCAAGTGTATATTTAATCAGGTATGTACTTTGACTTAATAACACTAAAACCTGCGCGCCAATAAAGGATGCTATCAAAGCAGGAGTTCCAAAATATAAGACTACTTTCCAGTAGGTATATTTACCTATTATACCTAATTTGAGTGTGTTGTTAAGAATATGGACTATGGCAGTCAAGGCGATAGCAACTTCTAATGAAAAAAATAGTGCAAATACGGGCATAAGTAAGGTGTTTAGACCAAAGCCCGAGAAAAAAGTTACGGTAGAAGCTAAAAACGCAACTACTGCGATGAGAAAATACTCCATGATTGTTTCGTTTGTACAAAAATATCAAATTATGTTAGTGTAAGTGTTGTAAGTGTTGAGTAAGTACTGATATAGTATTTTTTTGGGCGTGCCCCTTGCTGCGCAAGGGTCGGGGCATTCCGCACTACGCTTCGCTTCGGTACTTCGCTGCGCTTCGCACTGCCCTGACGGGCATGCTACATGCCCCTCACGCAGATGACCTGTGCAATCATGTCTTCACCTTGTTTAAGCTTGAAGTACAAGCACTTACAAGCTAAAACTTTGCATAAGAAACAGAGAAACGATGGTTTCAGAGACCCTTTGCGTGAGGCATGCGAAGGGCGTGCGTTAGCACGGTGCGTAGCGAAGCGAAGCACCGAAGCGTCAGCGTAGCCCGTAGCACGCCGACCCGAGCGCAGCGAGGGACACGCCCAAAATAAAATTTTATTCATATAACAACATATCATACCTAATCTCCATAAAAACAATAGCCGAACCAAAAGTTCGGCTACTAAAAAGAATGTATCAAAAAACTAGAGGGACAACATTTTCCATAGCGTGGCAATGATTAAGCAAAGAAATGCTATCGGGGTTAATACTTTCCAACATAAGCTCATTAGCTGGTCAGCACGTAAGCGAGGAAGTGTCCATCTAATCCAAATATGAACAAATATTGCGAATATCGCTTTACTCAATATCCAAAAAGCGCCCCAGATGGGTCCTGTTGTCCAATCAGCTAGTTTTACAGAACCAATGTTTGGAAGAGGAGTATTCCATCCTCCCAAGAACATCACCGCGGCAATAGTGCCAACAATAAACATCATCGCATACTCTGCTAAAAAGACCACAGCAAACTTGAATCCGCCATATTCTACATGGAAACCCGCTACTAATTCAGACTCTCCCTCAGGAATGTCAAAAGGGGCTCGGTTACATTCTGCCAAAGATGCAATAAAGTAAATCACATACGCTAATATCAAAATAGGAGATTGAATAATGTTCCATGTTACAATACCGCCGATATGCTTGACATCGCCTAATGCTTTTATCCCAAATAAATAAATTGGTTCATAAGATAAAACTCCCTGACGATAAGATATTTCTTGTAAATTCAAAGAACCAGAAGCAACTACAGCAGTAAGAATGGCTAATCCTGCGGGAATTTCATAAGAAACAATTTGTGCCACTGCACGAATAGCACCATATAAAGCATACTTGTTATTTTGTCCCCATCCTGCCATCAAAATACCCACTACATCAATGGACACAATAGCCATAATGTAAAATACCCCCACAGTTACAGCAGATCCTAAAAACGCAGGAGAAAAAGGTAATGCCGCCCAGCCTGCAAAAACCGCAGAAAATATAACTATGGGTCCTACAGTAAAAAGTATTTTGTCTGCATTTTTGGGTACAATATCTTCTTTTGTGAGCAGCTTAGTGATATCAGCTATTGTTTGTAATAGACCGTATGGACCTACTTCAATCGGTCCTACGCGGTCCTGTATGAACGCAGATACTTTTCGTTCCGCATATACAGCTAATAAAGCATATAAGGCAATGAACCCAATAGGTATAATCACGGAAAGCACTGTGCCAGGTATAAAATCATACCCTAAGAAAGCCGTGATTTGCTCAAAAAAGCGCTGCACCCCTGCGGGTGGGATAAGGTTAAGTAACTCCATATTATGAGTATTACTTGATGTATGCTGCAAATAAAATGAAAAAAATTGATATCTACTTAAAAAAACAAAAAAAATTTGTGATATGTAGAAAAATCCCTATTTTTGCAGTCCTAAAAATTAAATTATTGGGAGTTTCGTATGCCAAATCATAAATCCGCAGAGAAAAGAGTTCGCCAATCCGCAGTAAGAAGACTACGTAATCGCTATCAACTTTCTACTTGTCGCGCTGCTATTAAAAAGTTAAAGAAAACAACTAATAAACAAGAAGCACTATCTCTTCTACCCAAAATTTATGGAATGTTAGATAAGCTTGCAAAACGAAGGGTTATTCACAAAAATAAATCAGCTAATTTAAAGTCTAAAATTACACGGTGGGTGAACGCAATGCCTAACGCCTAAAATACTGTAACACTATACCATCATACTATACTGTTCTCATCCTCATATCGCAGTCTTGTTAATTTTAGATTAGCAAGACTGCATTATCTTTGTAGCTTGATGAAAAATATCTTACTCGGAATAGTGTTGTGGAACGCACTTTTAATGTATGCACAAGAGAACATCCCTCGCGAGGTGGATGTATATATACACCAAAAAAACTTACCTAACTTTGAGCGTTTATGCACTCCTGAATATATCCACTATCAAAGGCATGAGCAAACCAAATCTTTTTTTGAATACTGTGTTAATCACCATCTCTCCATTAAGGGAGAAATGTATATACGCGAAAAAAGCCGAGCAGTACTTCCTGTTAAAGTATACAATAAAAACAAACTTTATGTAGGAAAAGCGTATTTTTATCTTATTCGTCACGGCGATTTTTGGTATATAGATGGCGCAAACTTTCAAGATATTGGCGACGACCGCTCCCCACTACAAAAATTCAATGCCCTTTTTTTAGAAGGTAGAATACGCGGCTTTTATCACCCCAGAAACCTAAAACCTTGTCCAGATATAGAAAAAAAAGCTGAACTACTTGTCAAACAACTTAAAAAAAGAAATAAAAACCATCATGTAAAATACGTTTGGGATAACGAAGTACTACAAGATTATATTAAGATAAATGAACCTAAATTCAGCACTCTAGAATACGTTCAAAACCACTGTGATACCACCTTAAAACTTTGTGCCGTAATACTTTCTTATATGGAGCAACAAGAGAAGCATTATTTTACCTTATACTTTCAATGGGTAGATAAAGAATTTGTACTTGTAGAGTGGGATAATCGTTTGCCCAAGCTGTCTAAATTCTTACGTGAAAATGAAAATAGCCGTCCATAATATAAGAAAACTTATTTTACGGGCTATTTTTGGGGTTTCTGTGTTGTACATTTATCATGAGCTTCGTTCTCTCTCGTCTATTTGGGAAATTGTTGCGCATATACCTAAGCAAAAGATTACAAAGGCAAGTTTATTTTTGTTTATTTTAATGATATTCAACTGGATGATAGAAGCTAAAAAATGGCAATACTTAGCTCAAAAGGTGCTACCTAATTATACTTATTTGACCTCTTTACAAACTGTTTTATGTGGTATAACCTTAGGTCTTTTTACCCCAAACCGCATAGGAGAATACGGTGCAAGACTTTTTTATGTGGATAGTACGCAAAAAGCAGATTTATTCATTTTTGCGTTTATAGACCGAGTAGCTCAACTTTGGATAACTATTTTTATTGGGATGGTTTTTGTTTTTATGTATGTTAATCATGTATGGTCGCAGCATTTTCATCTATTTTTGGGATGTTTTGTTGTCTTGTTTATAGTTCATTTGACAGTTATTTTTCTGCGAAATAAAATTATTCGGTTTTTAGTAAGCAGAAAGAAGTTACAAAAGTACTTTACAAAAAAAATTTTTCTTTGTTGGAAAGATGTAGGGGTAGTTTTGGGGTATGCGTCTGTTCGTTATATTATTTTTGTAGTTCAATATCTCATTTGGGGATACTATACAGATGACGATTATATTTTAAAAAAGGGCTTAATTGGTGTTAATACCATGCTTTGGATTAAGTCTGTGGTACCCAGTGCGGGGTTGAGCGAGTTAGGAATTAGAGAAAGTGTTTTGATGTATGTATATAAAACCTATGGTTTATCCACTTTTACGGCTTTTCATAGTGCTTTGGTGGTGTATGCGGTTAATTTAGTTATTCCCAGCATTGTAGGATTATTTCTGATGCCCAGAATGGAATTTTGGCGCAAAAAAGCATGAAAAGGCAGTTTTAGGGTTTGGAAGATAATTTTTTGTTTTTTTTTTGGGCGTGTCCCTTCGCTGCGCTTCGGGTCGGCGTGCTGCGGGCTGCGCTATCGCTTCGGTGCTACGCACTGCTGACGCACCCTTCGCATGCCTCACGCAGCAGCCTTTTAACGTTTTATCTTGTTTTTATACATATCCTTGCTTTATCTCGTTTAATGTTTATTATCAGTTACTTACAAAGTTAAAATTTTTTACCTTACTTGAACTGTATTCGTTTTACCTTGTTTTGCTTTCATCTTCAATCATTTACAAGATTAAACCTTGAATGTATAGACTTTTTTACAACACTTTAACCCTGATTAAATAATTTTTACCTTGTTTGATGCTCATTTTCAATTGTTTACAAGGTTAAAGTATATTTTTACCTTGTTTGGTATTCATTCTCAAATACTTACAGGATTATATTTTGTATCAGTGGGTTTAGTGTGCATACTGCGTGCGTGAGGCATGCGGAGGGCAAGCCGTCAGGCTTGGTGCGAAGCCCCTCGCCCACTCTTTCCCTCTTGCCCAGGGGGTGGGCGGGTGGGGCGTAGCACCGTTAGC
>JANWVE010000007.1 GCA_025057675.1 Bacteroidia bacterium | reverse complement strand
GGCTAACGGTGCTACGCCCCACCCGCCCACCCCCTGAGCAAGAGGGAAAGAGTGGGCGAGGGGCTTCGCACCGTGCTAACGCACGCCCTCCGCATGCCTCACGCAAACGGCAAGTACACTAACTCCATTTATTCAAAATGTAATCTTGTAAATATCTGAAAATGAACATAAAACAAGATAAAAATGCATTTTAACCTTGTAAACATTTGAAAATGAGTATCAAACAAAGTAAAACTTATTTAATCAGCGTTAAAGAGGTATATATAGTCCATGTATGCAAGATTTAATCTTGTAAGCACTTGAAAATGAGTAAAAAATAAGGTAAAACGACAATACTTAAAAATAAGCTAAAAAATTTAATTTTGTAAATAGTTGATAATCAACTCTAAACAAGGTAAAGTGAAGATAGGTATAAAAATCAGGTAAAGCATCCAAAAGCTGCTGCGTGAGGCATGCGGAGGGTGCGTGAGCAGTGCGGAGCGTAGCGCAGCACCGAAGCGATAGCGCAGCCCGCAGCACGCCGACCCGAAGCGCAGCGAAGGGACACGCCCAAAAAAATAAAATTCAATCCATAAAGGATTTGTTAGGTACGGTATAAAATTACCTTTAGAGAAGTATTTTTTACCGATTTTCTTTCAACAGGTTAAGTAAGTACTGCCCATAACCTGATTTTGTTAAAGGTTGAGCTAATTTTTCTAACTGCTCCGCAGTAATATATCCCATGCGATAAGCAACCTCCTCAATACAACCAATTTTAAGCCCTTGCCTTTCTTCAATAGTTTGAACAAATAACCCTGCTTGCATTAAAGAAGTGAAAGTTCCTGTATCCAGCCAAGCTGTACCCCTGCCAAATTTCATAACCTTGAGCTGCCTTTTTTCTAAATAAATACGATTGACGTCTGTAATTTCATACTCACCACGCGCCGACGGTTGCAGACTTTTAGCAATTTCTACAACTTGATTATCATAAAAATAAATGCCTGGAACAGCATAATTAGATTTAGGCTGCTTGGGCTTCTCCTCAATAGAAAGAACATTACCTTCTTTATCAAACTCTACTACCCCATACCGTTCGGGGTCAGCTACATGATAGGCAAAAATAATTCCGCCTTTAGGGTCTTTACATTGCTGTAACAGACTACTTAATCCTGTACTGTAAAAGATATTATCCCCTAAAATGAGCGCAGTACTATCTTCACCAATAAACTCCTCACCGATAGTAAAAGCTTGCGCTAATCCTTTGGGTTCAGGCTGCTCTGCATAAGTGAAAGATAACCCTAAATGACTGCCCTCTCCAAATAATCGCCTAAAATGAGGTAAATCAGTGGGAGTAGAGATGATAAGAATTTCACGTATTCCTGCCATCATCAGCGTAGAAAGAGGATAATAAATCATAGGTTTATCATAAACGGGCATAAGTTGTTTGCTGATGACCAAAGTTAAGGGGTGTAGTCTGGTTCCTGCCCCACCTGCTAAAATGATTCCTTTCATAAACGTCGTTTTAAGTTAGGATAAAAGTCTTGTGTTTGAGGTAAAACTAAGGGAACTTTTTCTACTATTAAAGAAGAGGTATCCAAGCCGAAAGATTTGCCTTCGGAAATACTTAGATAGTGAGATAAGAAAAAATATGTACGCATTACAAAACGTTCCAAAGAGGTAAGAGTTTTTTCATCAGGTAAATAGCGTTCTAATACAACAAATTTAAAGTCCCCTGCTACATAATCTTTAAGGGAGTGATATCTACTCATGATATTGACTTCATCATTCTTTTGGAGTTCTTCTACTACTTTTCTAAACAAGATGTTTATACGCTGCTCCACCCTAAAACCGAGATAAAAAGTAATGCGATATACGTCATCTTCTACTAACTTTTGGACTTCATACTCTGTGGTATAAGGGGTATCTAGGACTTCTACATGAATAATCCAGTAAATGTCTGCTCTTTTAGGTTGTTTTTGTAATATGGAATAGGATATTTTTTTTTCAATTTTAGATGCATCAGGGGCTGCACTCATGTAGACGAGATTAGTCGCATATTTAGCGATTGTAAAGTCGCTGCTCAATTCCCGCAGTTTTTTTAAGATAGGTTCAAAAGGTTCAAATTCTGTAAATTTATCTTTAATCATGCGGGCTTTGTACCAAATCCACATAATGAAAAATAAAGCACCACTAATCAGTAAGGTAATCCATCCTCCCTCACTAAATTTGAGTAAGTTAGCTGCTAAAAAAGAAGATTCAATTGATAAATACACTATAAGCAAAGTTAAGACAAAAAATAAGTTCCATTTTTTTAAGTAAAGGTACTGAGCGAGTAAGAGAGTGGTCATGAGCATAGTAAGAGTGATAGATAACCCGTAAGCGGCTTCCATATTTCCTGACTCTTTGAAATACGTTACAACAAAAACGCATCCGAGCCATAATAGCCAGTTCATAGCTGCGATGTACATTTGACCCCGTGCTTCTGTGGGATAGTTGACTTTCATTTTAGGCCACAGATTGAGTTTCATAGCTTCGCTGACTAATGTAAAAGTACCACTAATCAAAGCTTGACTAGCTATGATAGCCGCCAGGGTAGCAATCGTAATACCTAAAGGTAAAAAACTGCGGGGCATTATTTCATAAAAAGGATTACGATTGTTAAGTAAGTGCCCTAGTTCCCCTTCTTGTAGTAACCAAGCACCTTGTCCAAAGTAGTTAATAAGTAAGCAAGTTTTAACAAATATCCAGGATACACGAATATTAGATCTTCCACAATGTCCTAAATCGCTATACAGTGCTTCTGCACCTGTGGTACATAAAAACACGGCACCTAATAGCCAGAATCCATTAGGATAATTGAATAAAAGCTCATAAGCATAGATCGGGTGAATAGCTAAAAATATATCTACATGCTTACCTATTTGCATAAAACCTAATGCGGCCAGCATAGAGAACCATATCAACATTGCAGGACCGAACATTCGCCCCACAGTGTTTGTACCAAACTGCTGAATGATAAATAAAACTGTAATAATTCCTATCACAATCGGAATGGTAGGTATATCAGGATTAACTACTTTAAGACCTTCAATTGCACTGGATACAGAAATAGGAGGGGTAATGATGCTATCTGCCAAAAGTGCGCAAGCACCCAACATAGCAGGAACTACCACCCATTTTGATTTTTTACGAACTAACGCATATAAGCTTAAAATACCCCCCTCGCCATTATTATCCGCACGTAGGGTTAAGATAACATATTTAATTGTAGTTTGTAGGGTTAATGTCCAGAAAATGCAGCTCAATGCACCTAGTATTAGATTTTTCTGTATAGGTTTATCACCAACGATAGCTTTGAGTACGTATAAGGGACTAGTACCTATGTCGCCGAATATTATACCTACTGTAACCAATAAACCTGCGAAAGAGAGTCTTTGGACATGGGATGCGTGAGCCTGCTCCATAAGCAATAGACAAAAGTAGAGATTTTTGTAATACAAAATGAACTTCTACAAGGAGAATCTCAAAACAAGTTTTTATTTGTTTGAATAATTTTTTTATTATTGCACAAATACAGCACCTTATGAAGTTTTTACTAGATGTTATTAGTGCTAACCTTGAATTAATCCCTATTACTATTATTTATGCAGTTATTGGTATGCTTTTAGCTTTACTAGCTTATCAAATTATTGACTGGATTACGCCAGGTCGTCTATCTAAAAGAATATCAGAGGAGGGAAATGTTGCGTTAGGGGTTGTTGTAGGTGCTTTAATGTTAGGTATATGTATCATCATTGCTGCAGCCATTGCGGGATAAATTCAGTGATAAAATATAAGGTTAACCCAATAACACCTCCTACTAACGTGCCGTTGATGCGTATGTATTGTAGGTCTTTACCTACTTCTAATTCTAATTGATAAGCTAAAAACTTGGCGTCCCAGCTTTGAATAGTATGTGTAACATGTTTCTTTACACTTTCCTGATTAGTTTCAACAAGTTGTACAACCTGAGTGTGTACCCAGCTATCAATTTTTTCACTTAGTCTAATATCTTCCATAATTCTTTTAGAAAATTTTTCAATCTGCATCTTTATTAAGTTCTGATTTTCAGTCTTTTCTAACTCCTCTATTAACCACATCTTTATTTTTGTCCATATTTGTGAGGTGTTTTCTTGAAAAATAGGGTGCTGTACTATTTTTTGCTTGATTTGTTTAATTTTTTCCTGATTATCTATATTAGTTTTAGATCTTTGTAGCCATTCAGCTATTGCTTGATCGAACTTACTACGAACCTCATGGTTAGGATTATTTTTTATATCAATAGCTAAATTCCTGATGGCATCCAAAAATTTATCTGTATAAATTTTACCTATGAAAGTAGGTACAAAAAGGGGGGTCTCTTTTTTAACCTTATCATGAATTTTTTTACGATTTTCATAGTCATCTACTTGAAGAATAATTGCCTGTAAAGCTATCTCTAATAGTTTTTGATGATGTTTCTCTTCAATAATTTTTTCTATAACAAGGTAAAGATAGTTTTCTGTATCTGGCTTTTGAATAAAATCAATAACTAAGTTTTGAATTTTTTGGTTAAGTTCTTGTTCATTGATTTGAGCGAAATAAAATGGAATTAATTTTTGGACAGTATTGATTATTTTCTGCTGATTTTGTTCATCTTGCATCCATTGTGCTAGTTTTTGGCTTACCTCAAGTTGTTTTACTTTTTGTACGATATCTTCTTTTTTAAGAAAGTGTTGTTGAATAAAATCTCCCATTTTAATAGCAAATTTTTGTTTTTTAACCGCAATAAGATTAGTGTGGGGTATCTTTAAGCCCAATGGATGCTTAAACAAGGCTGTAACTGCGTACCAATCTGCTAATGCACCGACCATACCTGCTTCAGCAAAAGCGGCCACAGCTTGCCAAAACTCTTTGAGATGGTAGTAAGAAAGCAACCGAGCAAAAAGAAACAGAGCCACCATACATAAAAGTAGGGCGGCTGCTATGCGTTTAAGCTTTTTTAATCTTTTTTGTTTAAGTTCGACTTCATTCATCAGTTTCGGGTTTCTTATTTTAGCTTAACAACCCAAATGTCTTGTGAACCTTTATTTTTACTTTTCACAGCCCCGCTTTCGCTGCTATATGTATTACCTACCACAATACAGCCTTTATCTTCTGTGGCAACAATACCACATACCTTATCTTCATCTGAACCGCCTAGCATACGCTCCCAAATTTTATTACCTGTGGCATCTAACTTCATGATAAGATAGTCTGCTCCTCCCTCGTTTTTACCTGATACATCAGGGATAGATAGAGAGCTAGTTGTCCATCCGCCAACAAAGATATTTTTTCCATCATCGCTGATAGAGGCTGCTGTGGCAAAATCTTTCTTTTGTCCACCATAAACTTTATCCCATTGTTTATTACCCTTATTATCCACAGCAAAAATCCACCAGTCTTCTTCTCCATTACCTTGTAAGGATATATCACCATTTTTAGATGATGTGGTTGTACCTACAACAATATACCCTTTACCTGTTACAAGAATAGCTGATGCTGTTTCCTCGCCCATTCCTCCGTAAGTCTTTTGCCATTCTATATTACCATCTTTATCGCATTTAATCAGTAGTACGTCATGGTCAGGTTTCTCGGCTTCGGTTCTTTTACCATCTTTACGATTAGCATGGTCTGCAATAATAAATCCTCCATCTTTGGTGGGTGCAGCAGAGATGTTAGCGTATCCATCCCAGTCCGTGCTAGCAATACTTTTCTCCCATACTTTATTTCCCTGAGTATCTAATTTGAGCATCCAGTAATCGTAGCCACCTTCATTTTTTGCAGACACATCTCCTGATGCAGAGCTAGTAGAACGCCCTATGCACAATAGACCGCCATCTTTAAGTTGTATCATCACGTTCAGATAATCATTATCTTTACCTCCGAAGTTATTTTCCCATGCAATCTTCCCATTTGCATCTATTTTTATTATCCAATAGTCAAAGTCTCCTTTACTTTCGTGTTGTACATCAGAGTTTTTGGAGCGGGTACTTCTTGTATATCCTCCAATAAAGTATCCGCCTTCTTTAATAGGGATTAAAGAAAAAGCATAATCGTCGTCTGTGCCGCCATAGTTTTTGTCCCATTCCTTATTACCTTTGGCGTCTATTTTTACAATCCAATAATCTGCTGTGATGATACCATCATTCTTAGCATAAAAACCTTTGTTTTCTTTGGATATATCTCCATTAGCAGAACTTTGGGTATAACCTACTATAATGCATCCTCCATCTTTGGTAGCGATAACTTCATTAGAAAACTCAGCTTTGTTGCCACCTATCAAGGTCTCCCATTCAATAGACTGTGAAACACACCAATTTGATAGACCTATCAGGGTACTTAAAATTATTGTTTTGATAAAGTATCTCATAATTACTAATAACAGTTTGACAAAGATAATACCAACAGTAATTTTAGCCCGCAATTTATGCACTATTTTAAGTTTTACAAAATTTTGAACTATATTAAGTCTAAAATATAGTTCTATTTTTGGGCGTGTCCTTGCCTGCATGGGCACAGCGAAACGCAGGCAAAGGAACCCCCAAAAACATCAAACCTTGATTAGTACTCTTAATAATAATCCTTTTCTATTTTTGTGTAAAAAGCTAACATGTAACCTATTTTTAGCCCCAAAGCCATATCTATACGAGTTCGTAAATCAGGGTTAGGTACATCATACTGTATTTTGCGAAGACTGCGGGTAAAACCTTGAATACACTCCAATAACACAAAAAAATTAGCTAATCGGTTGTTATCTAAAAAAAGATAACCTACACCTTGATTGAGCATCAAACCACCACATAAACGGTCATAACCCTCTACACTGCCCTTATTGAGGTCATAAACAGTGTTACCAATGGTTTCTATGCGGATTTTATGCTGAATATACCCTATCCCTCCCTGCACAAAAAGCCCGCAATTAGGATTAACTCCACCAATACGTGAAAATATTTTAGCTGCCTGAATTCCCATTTGATAACCTCGGTGATAGCGGCTAATCGCTGCATTCCTACCATCCACACCAATAATTGTATTTTGACTAGTCCATAAATTTTGTAAATGATTAAGCTCTCGGATTTTTTTACCAAAAGTAATAGTTGTATATGCACTCCATAACCAATTTTGCATATTCTTGTAAGCTATTTCACCACCTACTGTAGCATGACTACCAAAACGTTTAGCTAAATCCATGGCGGGAAGCTGATAGCTCGCTACCACCTTAAAGTTGAAAAATGAAACTAGTGTATCCTTAACATTCTGACAAATAACTAATTGGATTGATAACCAAAGAAAACTGCTGCAAAATAGATATTTATACATCGGAACTACAAAATAAGTAAAAAGTTTTGTTTTTTCTTGCAACTTAAAAGGATTTTGTAATTTTGTCCCATAAATTAAGTTAGAATATGCAAATTACAACCGCAGAGGTTAATAAACTACGTCAGCAGACAGGTGCTGGCGTGATGGATTGCAAAAAAGCATTAGAAGAAGCCCAAGGCGACTTTGAAAAAGCTATTGAAATACTCCGCAAGAAAGGGCAAAAAATATCAGCTAATCGCCAGGATAGAGAAGCCAAAGAAGGATTAGTTGTATGTGCTGTAAGCGAGGACAATAAGACCGCTGCTGCCGTGGAACTTAACTGCGAAACAGACTTCGTAGCTCGTAACGAAGAATTTGCATCTTTTGCACAAAAAGTGGTTCAAGTAGTCTTGAAAGAAAAAATTGACAACCCTGATAATCTCACCCATAAATTGATAGACGGAAAGAAAATCAGCGACCACTTATTAGACTTAATGGCAAAAATTGGGGAGAAAATAACTATTAGCAAATCCACTTATTTGGCAAGTAATGGAATAGTTGTCAGTTACACTCATCCTGGTAGTCGCTTAGCTGTGTTAGTTGCTCTGGAAGGTAGTCAGAAAGAGGGAGTACATGAAGTGGGAAAGTCAATAGCTATGCAAATTGCCGCCCTCAACCCTGTATCTATTGATGAGAAGTCCGTTCCCCAAGAAATCATAGAAAGAGAACTTGAAATCGGTAGGGAATTAGCCCGTCAGGAGGGTAAACCCGAAAATATGATAGAAAAAATTGCTCAAGGTAAATTACAAAAATTTTACAAAGAAGCAACTTTATTACATCAAGAATTTGTCCGTGATAACAGCAAAACGGTACAAAAATACTTACAAGAATTTGACCCTAATTTGAAAGTAGTGGCTTTCAAGCGTATACAGTTGGGCGCAAAATAAAATTTGCCCATAATTTGACATACTCAAAGCCACTTTATGCCTTTAATCCCTCTTTTAGCATAATAAAAAGGGATTTATTGTAAAAAGATGACTTTATTGAAAGTATTTTAAGCAGAGTTGATTACTTGATATTTCTGGGCGTGTCCTTGCCCACGTCTCGCTGCGCTCATGTGGGCAAGGTCGGCGTGCTACGGGCTACGCTTTCGCTTCGGTGCTACGCACTGCTGACGCACCCTCCGCATGCCTCACGCAAGCCGCTTTTAGATGCTTTACCTTATTTTTAGACATATCTTTGCTTTACCTTATTTAATGTTGACTATCAAACACTTATAAGATAAAAAATTTTTATTTCGTTTGAAATGTTGTTAATTTATCTTGTTTTATCTTAATTTTCAAGTATGTACAAGGATAAACCTTGAATACGCAGCTTTTACCTTATTTTCAATTGATTTTCAATAGTTTACAAGATTAAAATTGAGTTTTACCTTATTTGATGTTCATTTTCAGGTACTTACAAGGTTATATTTTGCATAAATGGAGTTAGCGTAATAGCTGCTTGCGTGAGGCATGCGGAGGGCAAGCCGTGAGGCTTGGTGCGAAGCCCCCCTCGCCCATGTTCAAACCCTTACCCAGGGGGTGGGCGGGTGGGGCGCAGCACCGTTAGCCCGTAGCACGCCGACCCGAAGCGCCAGCGAAGGGACACGCCCAAAAAATAACTAAAATTATCTACCTTCAACAACACCGTCATTTTTACATTGGGTATTCATGCAGTTTGTGCAATATCTAATACCTACCTAATTTTTGCATAAAAAATGCTACCTTTGTGCATCATGCAGCGTTTGTTCTTATTATTTTACTTATCCTATGTCTTTACAGGATATGCACAAGACTCGCGTTTATTAGAAAAAAACACCGCTATTTTCTTACAGTTCGTAAGCACGGGTAGATATGAAATGGCTTACAGTATGGTAGATAAGAGTTCAAAAACCTTCTCTGACGCAAAATCTATTGAGCAAGCATGGAATAAAATACAGGAAGAACTCGGTAGATTTAAAAATATAGAGAGCATCAAATCCTATCCTGATACACAAAGGTCTAATTTAATTTTATCTATTTTACAATTTGAAAAATCTCGCTTAGCAATAGAATTCGTATATTCAAAACCTACAAATCAACTTTCAGACTGGATCTTTTTACCTGCACCTTTGAGAGATAATTATGTTTTGCCTTTATATCATGAACCTAATGCTTATACCGTACAAGACTGTTTTGTTAAAACCGGTAAGTATGAACTACCTGCTGTACTGACACTGCCAAAGAATGTTAAAGAAAAAGTGCCTTTGGTTATTTTGGTTCATGGTTCTGGACCTCATGATAAAGACCAAAGTATAGGACCTACTAAGATCTTTTTAGACCTGAGCATAGGACTTGCAAAAGAGGGAATTGCCACTTTGCGCTATTACAAGCGTACTTATACTTATGCTAACGAAATGATAAAAGAAATCAAAAACCTGACATTACAGGAAGAGACAATTGAGGATGCACTAAATGCTATAGAACTATGTAAAGGATTTAGTACTGTGGATACATCTAAAATTTTCGTTTTAGGACACAGCTTAGGAGGAGTAGCTGCACCTCGTATTGCTATGCAAAGTAAAAATACTGCGGGTATAATTTTATTAGCCGCGCCAAGTCGCCCTTTGGAGGAGGTCGTACTTTCTCAATATGAGTACATCTTAGGTTTGGATGGAATAGATAGCAATGACCAAACTTTATTAGCTACTATTAAAGCACAAGCAAATAACGTCAAACAACTACAATCTTCTGAGGATAATCTCTCACTACCTTTGGGATTATCAGCACAATACTGGCTTGACCTTAAAAAACACGACCCTGTAAAAATTGCGGCACAACTTAGTATACCTATCTGTGTATTGCAGGGTGAAAATGATTATCAAGTTACTATGCAAGATTTTGAAGGATGGAAAAAGGGGCTTGCGCCGCATAAAAAAAGTTATTTTAAGTCTTATCCTATGTTAAATCATTTATTCATCGCTAAAAAAGACAAAAGTACCCCCAAAGACTACGAAGAGCAAGGGAATATAGCATTTCCTGTTATACAGGATATTGCTAAATGGGTAAAAAGACAGAACTGAAATGTGCTAAAAGTTTTACACTACGTCTAAGGAATAGTTTTCATTTTTTTGGGCGTGTCCCTTCGCTGGCGCTTCGGGTCGGCGTGCTACGGGCTACGCTATCGCTTCGGTGCTACGCACTGCTGACGCACCCTCCGCATGCCTCACGCAAGCCGCTTTTGGATGCTTTACCTTATTTTTAGACATATCTTTGCTTTACCTTGTTTAATGTTGACTATCAAACACTTATAAGATAAAAAATTTTTATCTCATTTGAAATGTTGTTAATTTATCTTGATTTTCAAGTATGTACAAGGATAAACGTTGAATACGCAACTTTTACCTTATTTTCAATTGATTTTCAATAGTTTACAAGGTTAAAATTGAGTTTTACCTTGTTTGATGTTCATTTTCAGGTACTTACAAGGTTATATTTTGCATAAATGGAGTTAGTGTAATAGCTGCTTGCGTGAGGCATGCGGAGGGCAAGCCGTGAGGCTTGGTGCGAAGCCCCCCTCACCCACGTTCAAACCCTTACCCAGGGGGTGGGCGGGTGGGGCGCAGCACCGTTAGCCCGTAGCACGCCGACCTTGCCCGCATACGCGCAGCGTAACGCAGGGCAAGGACACGCCCAAAAAAATAAATGTTAATGCGGCGTTCTTGGCATCTCAGGCATGCTACCTTGCTTAAACTTCCTAAATTGATAAGTGAAAGTCAGCATAATGTATCGTTGTAATAAATTCGTTTGATTATCCTCAATGTAAGTATCCGTAGCTGTACGGTTAATCGCTCGGTTTTGCTTTAATATATCAAAAACAGTAATTTTAAGCTCACCACTTTTATCCTTCAAAAATCTTATACCCGCAGAACCTGTCCATAAAACAAAATTTTGATTAAAAGCTTGTGTTAAGCCACTATTGTGCTGATGTGAAACCTCGGTCTGAAAAATATACCTCTTTTTTAGCGTAGTATTGAGCTTTAACCTTGTATTTTGGTTCAAAAAACGTGTATTTAATTGCCGTTGTAAAGTATTTTGTACCTGATTGTAAGTTGTGTTCGTAGAAAAAGTAAAATCTACATATTCACTGATATTGCTGCTTAATGTAATTCCACCATTTAACATGGTATTTTGAGAGAGGTTCTTTTGATAGTTAATTAAACTCGGCGTTTGAGTGAAAGCAACAAAATAATTAAAGTTCAGATTAGTTTTGATTTTAGAAAAAGGCACACTATAATTACCGAAACTACGAACGCTAAAATACTCTCCTATCTTGAAGTTAGTAGGTTGAGTAATTTGCGTACCTGCACGTAGTAAAAAGTCATCAAATATAACCGTGTCATTTTTTGCAATAATAGTGCTATTCCCGATATAATTATCCGTAGTAGTAAAAGCTCCCCCAATAAAAACCCCTTGCAGGGTTTGCGTATTAGAACTGGAATACCGTGTAAAAATATTGTGCTGAAAATCTTGCTTTAACCTTGTGTTTCCTACGCTTAACTGTGTAGGGTTGCTGTTATTGATTACCTCTTGTAGTTCGTAAACTTCGGGTACGTTTGTGCGTGTTCTATACACTAAACGATAATTCTTTTTATCTGAAATTTTATATTCAAAAATAGCATTAGGTAGGACATTAGTAAAACTGCGATTAATTTTATAGGCTTGTGGATATTGTTGGTTATTATTCAAAAAAGCTTGCTGATAGGCTAAACCTGCGGTAAGCTGCATTTTTTGATTTTCAAACCGATATGCACCGTTGAAGTTGTGGCTAATATAATTATTGTCTAATATGTTGCTTAGAGTAGTATCTCGGATTGTGTAGGCACCTATAGCATAATTATAGTTGTCAGTAATTTTGTCTGTGTTGTTGATATTGTGTGTATAGGTATAAGTAGCTTGTAAAAAGTGATACTTACCTACGGCTTCGGTATAAGTGATATTTCCATTAGCGTTAAGTCCTTGTCTGTCATTATTTGCTAACTGATTAAGAGAATCAGAAATAGTGTATAGAGTACTGTAAAATATATTTTTTGACAGTAAATAATTTCTGCCATGCGTTTGATTGTAAGTAGGCGAAAGGTTGATAGTAAGTGTTCTGCCGTAATGCTTAAATAAGTGAGTAAATAAAATAGGCATAGAGATATTAGATGCAAGATTAGTGTTGTCATTACGGCTTTGTGTGGTATTGACTAATTGCTGATTTTGGCGGTTATTTCCTGTAAAGCTATTTTCTACATGATTATCTTGAATAGATACACGGGGCTGTAATAAAATTGCGTTCAAACTATCTATTTTATACTCTATACGTGCATTAAATCGGTGGTTGATATTGCGTGTATCTTTTACCTCATTTTGAATATACACTAATCCCGAGTCTGAAGGTAATATGAATTGTCTAAGCAGTTTAGAATCAGCGTCAATATCGCTCCAGTTAAAGAAGTAACTTGTAGAAAGTTCTAGTTTTTTATTGATTTTGTCGCTGAAATTGACCCCTACCGCATGAGTTTGAATGATACCATTGCTATTAGCTACTAAAAATGTATTATCTCCTCCAAAATTAAGTCCGCGAGGGACATTAAAGCCACTGGGAGGACCTCCCCATCTACCCATAAATCTACCACCCCCTCCACGATTATTTCCTCCACCACCCATGATACCTGCTAAATCCTCCATAGAAAAATTTTGCTCATTAACATTATTTGTTTGCGCAAGAATAGTTAAACGTTTTGTGCCTTTGAATCTGTTCCATGTAGCATTGACTTTATACCGATTGTCTGTGCCGTAACCTGCTACAAAACGCCCAAATTGTCCGTTTCTGTATTGAGATTTTGTGATGATGTTAATCATTTTTGTATTGTTACCATCATCAAAACGAGTGATACGAGATTGGTCGCTTTTGCTATCAATAACTTGTACTTTGTCTATCATTTCAGCAGGAACGTTGCGCAATACAGCATTAGCGTCATCGCCAAAAAATGGGCGTCCATCTACATATACCCTGCGGACTTCTTCTCCTTGTGCTTGTACTTTACCATCCTGAACTGTAATACCTGGCATTTTGGTAACTAAGTCTTCTGCACTGGCGTTTTTATCTACTTTGTAGGCGTCTGCATTAAATTGTGTAGTATCGCCTTTTTGTATTACAGGGGGAATTTTGTCTTCTATTACTACTTCCTTAGTATAAGCATCTTGTAGTTTAATGACTCCTACAAAAATATTTTTATTTAAGCTGAGAACTTTCATATAATTTTTGAAACCCACAAAAGAAATTTTGAGAATGTATTCATTTGCAGGTGCTTGAAGATTAAAAAATCCTTTTTCATTTGTTAGCGTGCCTATTACAATACTGCTATCCTTAGGGTTGAGTAAAACTACATTAGCATTTGGTAAAGCGGTAGTATCAGTGTAGCTCTTGACTATACCTCGTACAAAAAAGTTTTGTGCCTTTGCTGAGAGAACTGTTAAAACAAGGTAAAGGGCTAAGACAAAGATTTTTTTTGTTTTCATTTTCACAAGGTAAAAATACTGTCTTTGTTTGATATATTGTAGTGTAAAAGGATAAAGTACAGTTGATACAGGATAACTTTTTTTTACTTTGTGTAATAGTTAATTTTTTGGGCGTGTCCTTGCACACGTTTCGCTTGCGCTCATGTGTGCAAGGTCGGCGTGCTGCGGGCTAACGGTGCTGCGCCCCACCCCCTGGGCAAGGGTAAAAGCGTAAGCGAGGGGCTTCGCACCGTGCTGACGCACGCCCTCCGCATGCCTCACGCAAGTGGCTATCAAACTAAGTCCACCTATTCAAACTTTTATCTTGCAAGTACCTGAAAATGAACATCAAACAAGGTAAATCTCAATTTTAACCTTGTAAACTATTGAAAATCAATTCAAAATAAGGTAAAAATTGCGTATTCAAGGTTTATCCTTGTACATACTTGAAAATTAAGATAAAACAAGATAAATTAACAACATTTGAAACGAGATTTTTACCTTATAAGTGTTTGATAGTCAAGATTAAACAAGGTAAAGCAAAGATATGTCTAAAAATAAGGTAAAGCATCCAAAAGCGCGGTTTGCGTGAGGCATGCGGAGGGTGCGTGAGCAGTGCGTAGCACCGAAGCGATAGCGTAGCCCGTAGCACGCCGACCCGAGCGCAGCGAGGGACACGCCCAAAAGAATATAAAAATTCTACTTCTATCTTGTGCAATACTACTCTTCGTCAGGAGTCTCGTCTTTTTTCTTTTTCTTTTTACCCTTTTTATCTTTCTTATCCTCAGGAATTCCTTCAAGAATTTTATCTATATTACCACTAGGTTTTTTCTCATTAAGTTTATCCGTTTTTTTCTCTTCGGGCTTCTCTTCGGTTTTATCTTGTTTTTTTTCATCAGGAATTTCCTGTTTATTTTCAGGTTTATCTTGTTTCTGTTCTTTATCATCAGGATTAAGTTCTTTTTTCTCTTTTTTAGGAGTATCTTCCTCAGTAAGAATATAACGTTTAACAAAACGTTTGTCAAATTCTTTACGTTCAAAGTCATCTTCGGCTACGTCGTAAATAAGCGTTCCTGCTTTGATTTTACCCTTACGGACAGGAGAGGCTTTGGCAATCATAGCATTAAAGTCTTCATAAGAAGAAGAATATCGCACTGTACCCTCGGTATAAGCAAAAAAGAAGTGATTACCTTCACTGGGTTCAAGAGAAACAGTAATAGTATCCGTATCTCTGCCTTTGCATATTTCTACATACCCTTTGACGTACTTGTTGATATTGACGTTTCCTATTTTGGCAATTCCAATCAACCCTGAGGAGCGAAAAGAACGATATTTGTGTTCGTAAATTAGTTTCAGGTCCGAAAAGACAATATCACCAGGTATTTTAATGTCCTTGTCATAAGGGTCTGTTTCTTCGGCTACTTTCTCCATGATAGGTTTAGATTTTTTGTCAGTAAGGTAGTTAGCATGAGTTATGTTAAAGTTGTTTTTTGAATAGTCTACTTCTTGCGAACCTGCAGTACCTTCTTTGAATTTAACTCCCATTAGGTCCCAAGATTTAGCTAAGGTAGGAATGGTCAATCCTGTTAAAATACGGAATTCAAAGTAGTTGTCAGGTACATTATTTTTCATTATTCCTGTAACTTTCCAGGCAAACTTGTTCATGCCCTCTCTATCTACTTTAAGAGGCATATTAAATACGCCTTGTACAGATGCTATGGGCTTCTCAGCATTTTTATAGTTGATTAAGTTACCTTCTAAACTCTGACCTGTAAGCGTAGCCTTAGGACCGATACGGAAGTCTTGTGTGGCAGCGTTATAGCTCAATTCCCCACTTACTACAAGTAAATCTGCATCCTCTTGTTTAATTTTGGGGTCAAGAAAGCGGGTGTATAGCCCGATACTGTCATTATTAAACAAACCTACCGCTAAGATCTTTCCTTTCTCATCTTTGGGGTCTTTTACAGGGATTAAAAGGGTATCAGGGTTAGTTTCTCCCGAGTAATTAAACCAGGACGTATATTTATTTCCTGCTAGTTTTACGCGCACTTGCCCATCTAACGTCCAGTATGGGCGTTTAGAAATCATTTTGATATTGCCTTTGTATTCAATGTTAGGTCCTAGGATAATAGGTTTTTCTTCGGGGACTTTGGCAAAACCTTGTGTCCATCTTTCGTTAATCGGGTCAATTTTTACTCTGTCTTCGTCTTTTTCAGTTTCAGATTTCTTTTTACCTTTACTCTCTGCTTTGGCTTTCAGAAAGTCTTCGTCATCTGCGGCTTCAATTTTATTAAAGTAGACAACTGAGCTATCTTTGGTAGCATCTACGTAGTAAGTTTGTCCTACGGCATCAAAATCAGTGCGCCCATTAAGTTTGACGGTAGCATGCTCAAAAGCATGATAACGGCGCGTTTTAGCCATAGACATATCGATATGAGCTTCTGAAAGGGGTTCTATGTTTCCCCCTTCTGCAATAACTACTTTTGAGCTATCTGCTTCGTTAGGAATGATTTTACTATCTGCAGAGAGAATATAAGGTACACCATACGTATACAGCTTACCTTGGTCAATCCTATACACACTTCGAATAGACTTGAAGTTAAGTGAGTCGTGAGATTTTTTAGTACTAAAAAAATAGTATTTGTTAATATCATCTCCTTTAGGTGCTTCCATAGTAATGGTACGTGTGTTCAGATCCCATACCCCTGTTTTAAGTGAACTTTTGAACAGGTTGAATGGATATTCTGAGTTTGCTTTACCTTCCTCTAATGCATCAAAGTTAGCGATACGGGCTTTAACATCAAATTCAAACTTGTTCCGTTTAGAGAAAAAGTAGCGATTTTTCTTATCTGATGTAAGGACACTGAAATCAGCAGGATTAGCGGTGAATCGAAATTCTCTGAAGTTGTAGTTTGAACTGCGGAGCTCGCCGTTTTCTACTTCAAGAATTCCATTACCAACCATTCCACGAGGCGTAATGATTCCTTCACCTTTGAGTTTGCCATAAGCGTTTGGATAAATTTCAAGAGGGTTAGCTTTAGCAACCGCAATAAAGCTATCTTGTGGTACGCGCCAGTTAAGTTCTAAGTTAATTCCCTTAACTAATGGAAACTCTTGAGCTTTGAACTGAGGCATACCAGGTTGTGTAAGCATTTCAAAGTTGCTAGATATAGTTTTGTCGTGGAAGAAGACAAAATCTTTACTTTTACCTTTGGTGGATAGATATTCAATTTCCCCACTACCGCGTAGTCCTTTTTGGTCAAGGGTAATTTCGCCTACATAATTTGCCTTACCACCCGCATTTTTATTGGGGTCACCATACATTTGAAGTCCTTTTTTAGGACTACCCTTAAAGTCTTTTACATCTGTAGAGTCTGTGTGGTGTTTGAAGCCAAGTGTTCTATCCTTATTGATCCGAATAGTTTGATTGAAGGTTGGAAATATGTTTGAAACAAACCTTCCACCAAGGTTCATGGTGTTTTCATTAAAAGTTTCCACACTGTCAATCACAAAGGGGTTAAGTTCAAAATACATTTTATCTTTACTATATGCACCGCCCTGAATTTCCTTATCATCGTAGTATATCTTAGATTTTGTATTTGCATCTACAATTGGATACACAGGATTGACTGCGAGACCATTTTTATTATTAGGTTCACTAATGTACAGCTTTCCTTTTACTTCACTCAACTCTGTTTTTAAGGGTCTGTAAGTCATTCTACCGTTATTGTCGCGAATAGGGTTACCTTTGGCATCTACATCGGGGAGCATGAATTTCATTTTAGCATTGTTAAGATTGACCAAAAAGCTGTCATAACTAAAAGTAAATTTCTCACCAAAGAAGTCTAACTTTCCTGCTTGTATAATACCGTCAAAAGTCATTCTACGGTTTTTATCTACTTTTACCACCCCATTTTTTGGTAGTACGCGTACGCTTACAGAGTCTCCCATGTAAAAAGGTTCTATTCCGTTAAGGGTGAGTTGCATAGTATTGAGGTCTAACTCTGCATTCGGAATTTTCTTTTTATTTCTTTCTTTGATTTTTTCTGCTTGAGTTTTTTGTATAGTATCTTGGGCAGTTGTAACGCTATCTAAACGTTTGATACCTTTTTTAGTAATATCTACAATATCAGTTTTAGGGTCGTAAGTAGCTAGGGAGTCGTATTCTAACTTGTTGAGTAAAGGATAAACCTCTTCCGCAGGAATATTAGCAAACTTAGTGAACTTCTTAACCCTGATTACTGTGTCAGGAGGGGTAGGGTTTTGAAGATTTTCAATTTCTTTTTGCAATATAGCAATATCTTTTTCATAATTTTTACGAACAGCTTCAGATTTAGTTTGGGATGCGAGTTCTTGTAGGCGTTTTACTTCGTTTTGTTTCTCTTCTAGTTCTTTTTTACGTTGATTTTCAAACTTCTTAGTACCCATTTCACGTTTGTATAAATCTCGTTCTTCAATCAATACACTTTGGTAGTCGCGGAGTTGGTTAAGTAGTTTAAGATGTTTAGTTGTATCTTTTACTACAACTGTACCAATAGCGGAGAGCATCTGTATTTGGTCATAGTCTTTATCGGGTTTGGGGGGTGGAGCTTTGAATCCTTTTTCAGATTTTTCACGGTTTTTGTTGTAGGCATTTTGGAATTTAGCTAAGGCTAACATGGCGTCATTAGCTTTTGGCAAAAGCTTTATCTCATGAGTCTGACGATTGTATCTAAGATAGCCCTGTGCTTCTGCTTCTATCACTACTGCTTCTACCTGAACAGGGCGTACTCCTAACCCTGTTTTTGTATTACTTTTTTTATCTGCGTTCTTGCCACCGTTCATTTCATCTGTGATGTCCTCTAAAATCATCGGTACTTCGGGGTTTTCTTTATGATATTTCACTAACCATGCTACGATATTAACAGGAAATATACTCTGCAATTTCAAAAACTCATTTCTACTAAAATAGTCTGCAGAGCGGATAACTGCTTTATTATTTGCACGGTCAAGAATGTTATTAAAACGAATCAAACTGGAGTCTAAATACCATTCAATAATATCAAATTCGTATTCTAATTTGTGATAACTATCAAAAATAGGGACACGCGCGCGATTATCTCCACCGCGGTTCAAGTTTCGTAACAAGGTCAAGTATTTTACTCGGGTATCATACTTAAAATCTAAAGCAGGGTGGTAAATAGAGTCCTTTCCCGCAACAATTGTAACTGATGCAGGTCGGGCAATATACACAGTACTGTCTAATAAAACGGATTGCGTACCTATCTTTACGTAGTTATTGCCACTTTTTTTAATAGTCATTATAGCGTCTTTTTCTCCATTTCCAGAACCTATTTTAGTTACTCCCTGCAAGGTAAAACCCCCCTTATATTTGATGTTATCTGCTAAGCCTGTTATTTCTATGTCCATATCATGACTGACAAACATTGGATAATTAGCATTTTTACCAAAAGTCCCCGAGGGAACGTCTTTGAATCCGCCTTTTACAGATTTAGTCAAATAGTTAGGATAGTAAAAAGTTACAGTATCATCTTGTACAAAACCTTCTTTGAGATTGATTTTGTACTTACCTAAATCTACATAGACTTCTTTCCATTGGGATCCGTGGCGTTCCCAGGTCATTTTTCCTTTCGTGCCGTAGTATGTTTGAGTAGATAGGTTCAAAATTCCTTGTGGCTCATAGATAATCATAGAGTCTCTGCGGTTAGAATAGGTTATTTTAGGTGCAGAGAACTGTAAGTAAGGACCCGCAGGGATAGGGTTAGTTTCTGTGGCTGTGGTATCACCTTCCTTGTAAAAGAGTTTTGTGTTTTGAAGTTCGCCATACCAACCGTTATTACCTGCCTTATAGAGCATTCCTGTACGGATAAGAGACTCCGCATTTGTCATAAATCGGAGTATTTCGCTAGAATTCTGAGCGTTTTCTACAACCTTTTGACTGATGTTTAACAACTCATCTACAGGTAGAGAGATTAACCTTTGTCCTTGTGTCAAATGCATGAGTGTTTGGGTAAGCAGCATTACTTGAAGCGGAACTAATCTTTTCTTCCGCATAGCATTAATGATTTCAATCGTTTTTGTTTTTTGATTTGCATCCAGAGTGTTATTTATCCACATGGTTTTGAAGGCTTCTGCGTGTTCTTTCGCTGTAGCCTGATTGGTAGATGATAAACTTCTAGCATATTCCTCAATAAATTTATCCGCGTCTGTGGAGTATTGATTTTGTGCTATGCTAATAAAGCCTATACAAATACATAGCCCGATTATGATTAAGCGAAGGGGTTCAGTCATATTTATGCTAAATTATGAAAAAAATTTATTTCAGGTTAAAAAGATCAAGAATCCCTTTTAGTCATAATAAAAAAATATAAGAAGTTCTCTCTATATTTTTCCAAAAAATAGATTTGATAGTTAAAAATGTGTTTTGTACAACTGCTTTCTATCACTAAATTTGTCATGATGAACACTCACAATAAGGTATTCATACTCATTTTAAGCACGCAGCTGACTTTGCTTTTATGTGCTTGGTTATTTTCATTTTTACCTGCCAATTCAATTTTCAAATACCCTACCTTAAACCAATGGTTAATCCCTGAAAAAGACAGTACAGAAAGCTACGCACATAAACTAGCCCTTTTGCAGCAAGATAAAAAACCGAAAAACCAAATCATTCCATCAAAAATTTCAGCTAAAGACAGTACTCATCAAAAGCAAAAAAAATTAGCTGTCAAAGACACTAACACTTATACAAGAGACACCTCTGAATATGCTAAACGCATAGCCCTGATTAACCCCAAAGATGCATCAGGAAATAGCGCAATGGATAATTTTTTTAAGGTTTTAGAACAAATGGAATATACTCAAAATGCTATTCATATTGCTCACTATGGCGACTCGCAGCTCATGAAAGGACGCATTTCTCATGATTTGGGATTAGCTTTTCAGCAGCAATATGGAGGAAGCGGACCAGGATACGTAGCTATTAACGACCTCACAGATGTCTATCCTAATCGTTTAGTGAAGCGTTCTAAAAGCAGTAATTGGGTTATGTACGGCATAACAGAAAACCCCTACCTGACTAATAATTATGGTATAGGGGGAGTACATTTTCGTTTTTCACCCCCAAAGGAATCCGTAGATACAACCCAAAAACTAGATTTTAACCGTTACAAGGCTTACATCACCTTTGAAACCACAGAAAAATTTTGGAAGGAATACATTAACTTCAATCGTATTTCTTTATTGTATGGTAATGCCCAGGTACCTTGCTCTTTAACCGTAAAAATAGATGACGAACCTGAAAGACAAGTTTTACTCAAACCTACTACAGAACCCCGAATCTTACATTTTGCTACTAAAAGTGGGCATCATAAAGTTACTTTATCTTTTTCTGCTCAAAAAAGTCCTGATATTTATGGCATTTATCTCAACGATTCAACAGGTTTTCATGTAGGCTGCTATGGTATTTCTGGGCATGGCGGACACAATCTCAAAATCATGAACCCTAATATCTTGACTAAACAACTCAAACTTACAAATACCAAGTTAGTTATATTAGAGTACGGTGGGAATGTAGTTTCACACATGCACGACCACAATGCGGAGAAAATTGCCCAAAAAATGGAAGATATTTATTATGAAACTTTGATGATGTTCAAGAAGATACTTCCCGAAGCAAGTATTATTTTTATAGGGGTTCAAGATATGGCGCATAAAGTAGATGGCAAGTATCAAAGTTACAAGCACATAAGGACTTTATTAGCTGCCCAGAAGCGTGCTGCGGAGCGTGCGGGGGTTGCTTTTTGGGATTTATTCAAAATGATGGGCGAGGAGGGTTCTATTGTTTATTGGCAAGAAAAAGCGCGTCCTTATTTAGCTTTCGGGGATTACATGCACTTTTCTTGGGATGGGGGTAAGTTAATTGCGGAAAGTCTATTCAAAGCCATTATGAATGAGTATGCAGAGTATAAAATGAGAAAAATGCATAAATCTTATTAGTATTATTTTTTTGGGCGTGTCCCTCGCTGCGCTTCGGGTCGGCGTGCTACGGGCTGCGCTATCGCTTCGGTGCTACGCTGCGCTTCGCACTGCTCACGCACCCTCCGCATGCCTCACGCAGCAGCTTTTGGACGTTTTACCTTGTTTTTAGATATATCTTTGCTTTACCTTTTTAATTCTTGATTATCAACTACTTGCAAGGTTAAAGTTTTTTACCTTGCTTGAAATGCTGTTATTTCATCTTGTTTTTCACTCATTTTCAAGCATGTACAAAGTTAAACTTTAAACACGTAGACTTTTGATAACCCTTTTAACTTTGAATATCCAAGTTTTACCTTATTTTCAATTGATTTTCAAAAACTTACAAGATTAAAATGTATTTTTATCTTGCTTAATGCTCATTTTCACGTACTTACAAGATTATATTTTGTATGAGTGGGATTAGTCTGCTTGCCACTTGCGTGAGGCATGCGGAGGGCGTGCGTCAGCACGGTGCGAAGCCCCTCGCCCACACTTTTACTCTTGCCCAGGGGGTGGGGCGCAGCACCGTCAGCCCGTAGCACGCCGACCTTGCCCACACGAGCAAAGCAAGACGTGGGCAAGGACACGCCCAAAAAACTATCAATACCCAAAACTTATATTTTGCTATTTATCTCAATTTTTGTAAGAAATAAACTAAAATACATCAATCCCAAAATACTGCATAATCCCTGACACCCTGACCATTCTAAAATTTTTGAATTGTCAAGATATTGTTAAGAGATGCGTTAATTAAAATATAAAGTGTACCTTTGTGGCATGAACCTGGAAGTTTGTTTTACTCCGCATCAATTACCGTTGTATGTTGTAGAAAACTCTATCGTAGTAGTGATAGATATTTTAAGAGCCACTTCCAGCATTTGTGTCGGATTTGCTTATGGGATAGACAAAATTTATCCCGTAGAAAGTGTGCAAGAATGCGTTAATTTGATACAAAAATATGGCTATATAGGTGCGGCAGAACGAAATGGCGAGAAATTACCTGGTTTTGTGTTAGGTAATTCCCCTTTTGACTACATGAACCCCATTTTAGCAGGCAAGATTATAGCTTTAACCACTACTAATGGCACTCGAGCTATTCAAACAGCACAAAAGCAAAAGGCTAAAAAAATTGTCATAGGTGCTTTTACTAATCAAGGTGCTTTGATAGAGTGGCTAGTAGAACAGAAAGAAGACATTTTATTCTTATGCGCAGGATGGAAAGACAGGTTTAATTTGGAAGACACTCTTTTCGCAGGTTCAATGGTTCATGAGCTTAAAAAATATGGCTACACATCAGAGTCAGATACGGTGTATGCATCGGAGCTGCTATATGTACAGGCACAAAATCATATTCAAGCTTTTTTGAAAGAGAGCAGTCATGCTAAGCGCTTATCACACTTAAATATTCAGCGAGATATAGAATTTTGTCTGCAAAAAAGTTTAGCGGATGTCATTCCTGCTTATGAAAATGGATATCTGTACAATCTTAAATTGCCGCAGCCTATTCAGGCGAGCTTAAAGAGCTATGCGGATCTGTAAGAATGTTATTTTTTGATTTTTGGGCGTGTCCCTTCGCTGCGCTCGGGTCGGCGTGCTACGGGCTACGCTATCGCTTCGGTGCTTCGCTTGCGCTACGCACTGCTCACGCACCCTCCGCATGCCTCACGCAGCAGCCTTTTGATGTTTTACCTTATTTTTATGCATACGTTTGCTTTACCTTGTTTAATATTGATTATCAGACATTTACAAGATTAAAATTTTTTACCTTGTTTTATCTATATTCTTCTTATTTTGTTTTACGTGGATTTTCAAGCATTTGCAAGGTTAAACCTTGGATGCATAGACTTCTCACAAACCTTTAATCTTGAATACATAAGTTTTACCTTATTTTATATTGATTTTGAACGATTTACAAAATTAAAATATATTTTTACCTTGTTTAGTGTTCATTTTCAGTTACTTACAAGGTAAAAGTTTTCATAGATAGGTTTAGCACGCTTGCTGCGTTTTCTGCGTGAGGCATGCGGAGGGCAAGCCGTCAGGCTTGGTGCGAAGCCCCTCGCCCACGCCCTTGACCCCATAACCAGGGGTGGGCGGGTGGGGTGTAGCACCGTTAGCCCGCAGCACGCCGACCCGAGCGCAGCGAGGGACACGCCCAAAAATGTATCTTAAAAAATAACAAACCTCCCCTAAATCAACACAATTGAGTGCTGTTTTTTCATATATTTGCATAGTTATTCAAAAATGTATGGAAATCATCATGTATATTATAGTGTCAGGGGTTAGTTTAGCTGTCGGGCTTGGGATAGGTAGGTATCTCTTAAAAAGTATATTCAAACAACAAGAACTCAATGCACAAGAAAAAGCTAAACTTATACTCTCCGAAGCAGAAACAAAAGCAGAAAATCTTAAAAATCAAAAAATTTTAGAAGCCAAAGAAAAAATTGGAGAACTAAAAATACAGCATGAGTCTGAATTAGCTAAAAAACAAATAGAAATTACCGCATTAGAAAACAAAATAAAACAAAAAGAAGCCGCTTTACATCAAAAAATAGAAGAGTTTAAAAAACAGCAACAAGAATTTACCAAAACTCAACAAATAGTAGCAAAACAGCAAGAAGAATACCTCAAAGGACAAGAAGCAGTTAAACAAAAAATAGAAAAATTAGAACTCAAACAGAAGGAAATTGAACAGATTCATAAAGAAAAATTAGAATTATTGCAAAAAATAGCTGGTTTATCTGCGGAAGATGCAAAAAAGCAGCTCATAGAACAAATTAAGCAGGAAGCACAGTCTAAGGCATCGGCTTATGTTAAAAGTGTCATGGATGAAGCTAAAATTAACGCAAGTAAAGAGGCACGTAAAATTATTATTCAGACCATACAGCGTACAGCTATTGAGCATTCTATTGAAAATTGTGTGAGTGTATTTAACATTGAAAATGATGAAGTCAAAGGACGTATTATAGGTAGAGAGGGGCGTAACATTCGGGCGTTAGAAGCAGCAACAGGAGTTGAAATTATCGTAGATGATACCCCAGAGACGATTATTCTCTCTGCTTTTGACCCTGTTCGTAGAGAAATTGCTCGGATTGCTTTACAGCGTTTAGTGGCTGATGGACGCATCCATCCCGCTCGGATTGAGGAAGTAGTGGCAAAAACAACTCGCGATATTGAAGAAGAAATTGCTGAAATCGGACAAAGAACGGTACTAGATTTAGGTATCACAGGATTGCACCCTGAACTTATTAAAATTGTAGGTAGAATGCGTTATCGTTCCTCTTACGGACAAAATCTATTACAACACAGCCGAGAAGTAGCTAATCTCTGTGCTATTATGGCGGCAGAACTACGCTTAAACCCTAAAAAGGCGCGAAAAGCAGGGCTTTTACATGATATTGGCAAAGTTATTACCGATGAACCTGAGCTTCCTCATGCTATACTGGGTATGCGAGTAGCAGAAAAGTACGGCGAGTCTCCTGATGTATGTAATGCTATCGGAGCGCATCACGATGAAATTGAGATGACTACCTTACTTAGTCCTATTGTTCAAGCTTGTGATGCTATTTCAGGTGCAAGACCAGGTGCAAGGCGAGAGGTAATAGAAAGTTATATCAAGCGCTTAAAAGATTTAGAGGCTATTGCAATGTCTTATCCTGGAGTGAGTAAAACGTACGCTATACAGGCAGGGCGGGAGCTGCGTGTTATGGTAGAAGCTGACAAAATATCTGACCAGCAAGCAGATATTCTCTCTCATGACATTTCTACCCGCATACAGGATGAAATGCAGTATCCCGGGCAAATCAAAATTACTGTAATTCGTGAAAAGCGTTCTATTGCTTATGCTAAATAGATTATTTCATTTTTGGGCGTGTCCTTGCCTGCGTTTCGCATGTGCTCATGCAGGCAAGGTCGGCGTGCTAAGGGCTGCGCTTCGCTTCGGTGCTGCGCACTGCTCACGCACCCTCCGCATGCCTCACGCAGATACCCCAACTAATAACATAACCATCTTGTAATTCACTATGAGTCAAAAAATAGGAATTGTTACTCATTCAAAAGGAAGCTCGTACACAGTACTTACACAAGACTCATCACATCAAACAGTAGAGTGCCGCATAAAAGGCAAACTTCGCTTAACTGAATGGAATACTACTAATCCTATTGCCGTAGGAGATATCGTCCATTTCACCCTTCAAAATGATGGTAATGGTCTAATCTATGCTATTCAAGACCGCAAAAATGCTATTATTCGCAAATCTATATCCAAGCATACGCAAGCACATATCATTGCTTCCAATATTGACCAACTTATCATATTAGCTACTTTGGCGCAGCCCCGTACTTCACTCGGTTTCATTGACCGTATGCTTGTCATTACAGAAGCATACAAAATTCCTTATAGCATAATTATTTGGAACAAAGCAGACTTATATGATGACCTTATGCACAAACAAGTACAAGACTATATACATTTGTACCAAAGTATAGGATATACAAGCAAACTTATATCTACGTTAGATAAATCCTATTTATCTTTGGTCGCAAGTATTGTACAAGATAAAATTAGTGCTATTGTAGGGCATTCAGGTACTGGCAAATCCAGCTTGCTTAATTTTTTGCAACCCTCCCTGAACCTTAAAGTAGGTAAAATTTCTCATTGGAGCAGTAAAGGCAGACACACTACTACCTTGGCTACTATGTATCCTTTAACTAATTACAACGCATACATTATAGACACCCCTGGTATTAAGGAACTAGATTTTTTTAATATCCAAAAAGAGGAGGTAAGTCGGTATTATATTGATTTTTTACCCTACCTTTCTAACTGTAAATTCAGTAATTGTCTGCATCTTAATGAACCTCATTGTGCCGTAAAAAATGCATTAGAACAAGGTAGAATTCATTCACAACGGTATCAAAATTACTTAGGTATATTACAAATGTTAGATGCTAAACTATGAAATTATTTACTGCTAAACAAATACAAGAATGGGATAAATACACTATAAATCATGAACCTATCTCTTCCTACCACTTGATGGAAAGAGCAGTACAGCGCTTATACGACCAATTATGTATTAACCATGATGTTACATACAAAACTGTGCATTTATTTTGCGGAACAGGAAACAATGGGGGAGATGGCTTAGCTCTTGCGCGGTATCTGAAAAAGCACTCCGCTAATGTATACGTGATATATGTAGGGGATATCACTCAAGCCAGTCCTGATAATTATCAAAATTATCAGCTGTTACAAAAGCAGAATATTCCTATTTATACATTAGAACAAGTAGATACTCTACCTCAACCCGATTATATTATAGATGCACTTTTAGGTACAGGGTTAAATCGCAGTGTAAATTCTCAATCGCTTCTAGCAAAGTGCATTCATCATATCAATCAGAGTGGTGCTTATATTATTTCTATTGACATTCCATCAGGTTTGATGAGTGAAGATAATCGGCAAAATTTAGGTGTATGGGTAAAATGTCATGAAGTATATTCTTTTCAACAGCCTAAAATAGTATTTTTTCTCAAAGAATGGGCAAAAGAAATTCAATCTTGGCATGTAGTAGATATTGGTTTATCTCAAGAGTATTATACCCAAACCTCAACAAACTACTTTTGTTTGAACCATGGGGTATTTCAAACGCATTTCAAGCATAGAACCAAATTTTCGCACAAAGGCAACTACGGACATGCTTTACTAATAGGGGGACTTGATGATAAAACGGGGGCAGGTATACTTGCCGCAAAAGCGGCTTATCGTTCAGGATGCGGGTTACTTACCGTTATGTCTAATCGTAGGCATCAAACTGCTTTTAATGTTGCTATTCCAGAAGCAATGTTCTGCTCTACAAAAATTTTCTCTAAACAAACGGACAAAGCAAACTACTTACAGAAGTTTGATGCTGTAGGCATAGGACATGGTTTGGGTATCAAAAAAAGTTCTTTAACCTTATTAGAAAGTGTATTGAGTCATTATTCAGGTCCTTTTGTCATTGATGCGGATGGAATTAACTTACTTGCAAAAAATTCTCATTTATGGGGTTTTTTGGAAGGTAAAAAAGTGGTGTTAACTCCTCATATTCAAGAAGCGGAACGTTTATTACAAAATACTTATTCGGACAGTTTATCTCGGATAGAAGCTTGTAAAGGCTTTGCTATGAAAAAAGAATGTGATATTGTTCTCAAGGATGCTATTACTACACTTATTTTTTCCGATGGGACGATCTATTTTTCCGATAATGGTTGTTCAGGAATGGCAAAAGGGGGTTCGGGGGACATACTCACAGGTATATTAACTAGTACCTTAGCACAATCTTACGCAATCAAGAGTGCGGTTATAGTTAGTGTGTATGGGCATGGTGTAGCAGCCCAAAAAGCATTACAACAGTACTCTAATACTTCACTTACCCCTTCGGATATAATAAATACTTTATTTATTGCATAATTAAGAATGGCTTATTTTACTTTTTTGGGCGTGTCCTTGCCCACGGCTCGCTCTGCTCGGGTGGGCAAGGTCGGCGTGCTGCGGGCTAACGGTGCTACGCCCCACCCGCCCACCCCCTGGTTGTGGGGCTAAGGGCGTGGGCGAGGGGCTTCGCACCAAGCCTGACGGCTTGCCCTCCGCATGCCTCACGCAAGCAGCTTTTGGATGTTTTACCTGGTTTTTTATAGATACGTTTGTTTTACCTTATTTAACCTTGATTATCAGGTACTTACAAAGTTAAAATTTTTTACCTTGTTTGAATTGCGTTTGTTTTATCTTATTTCATATTGATTTTCAGGTATATACAAAGTTAAACCTCAAATATGCGGACTTTTTACAACACTTTGACCTTTTGTATTAAATTTTTACCTTATTTTCAATTGATTTTCAATGATTTACAGGGTTAAGGTTTATTTTTACTTTGTTTAAGATTGATTTTGAGGTATTTACAAGATAAAAATTTCAATAAATGAGATTAGCATACTTGCAGCTTGCGTGAGGCATGCGGAGGGTGCGTGAGCAGTGCGAAGCAAAGCGAAGCACCGAAGCGAAAGCGCAGCCCGCAGCACGCCGACCCGAGCGCAGCGAAGGGACACGCCCAAAATAAAATTCATTTGTAAAATTATCTGTCAGAAGCGTTGTACCATAAACATACCTTTCGTTTTTATCCATAATTTGACGTTTTTTGTAGTGCAAAATCTTAAATCAAACCTTAAACAAAATGAGATACAAAATTGGCACCCGAGGAAGTGCATTAGCACTATGGCAAGCGAATTATGTACTCGAAAAATTAAAGAGTTATGGCTTGAAGGCAGATTTAGTAATCATTCAAACCAAAGGAGATATGATTCAAGAAGTGGCTTTAAGTAAAATAGGAAGTAAAGGAGTTTTTACATACGAATTAGAACAAGCTCTGTATAACGGCGAAATTGATCTTGCCGTACATAGTGCCAAAGACGTACCCACAGAAGTAAATAAAGACTTGCCTATCATTGCTTTTACTGAGCGGGAAAACCCTGCTGATGTGTTAGTAAGTCATAAACCTGTCAGCTTAGAAGGTAACAGATTAGTCATAGGAACTTCATCTACTCGTAGAATGGCATTTTTGAAACACTATTACCCGCAACATACCTTGATTGAAGTTAGAGGAAATGTACAAACACGAA
Source organism: Bacteroidia bacterium (assembly GCA_025057675.1). Taxonomy (GTDB): domain Bacteria; phylum Bacteroidota; class Bacteroidia; order JANWVE01; family JANWVE01; genus JANWVE01. The sequence goes on along the minus strand of JANWVE010000007.1, from coordinate 7,201 downwards.
TAAAAAAATTAGAACAAGGGCAGTATGATGCTTTGTTAATGGCTTTTGCGGGTATTCATCGCTTAGGTTATGACGAATATATTCGGAATATTTTGCCTGTACAACAGTTTGTTCCTGCGGCAGGTCAAGGGGCATTAGCTATACAAGTGCGAAGTACACATCCTGATTTAGGGTTATTCAAAAAAATACTCAATCATGAGAATACAGCAATTTGCGTTCAAGCGGAGCGGCTATTTTTAGAGAAATTAGGAGGAGGATGCAGCGTACCTATTTTTGCGTACGCGCAAGTGGAGAGTCAAAATATCTTTTTACAAGCAGGGGTAGTTAGCTTAGAAGGAAATAGGATAGCACACACACAAGGTAAAGCCCCTTTACATCAATTGGAAAACCTCATCAGCCGTTTAGCCAATGAGGTACTTTACACAAATAATGGCATCGACATACTTCAAAGTCTAAAAAAGCGTACGTAAAAAGAACATAAAAATTCACCTTACAAATAAGGCATAAAAATAGGTCTTTATCACATCAAGCTGGATAAGTTAAGCGTTTTCCCTTTAAGGTCATCTGCAACGGTCAGGATAGGTTTTCCTACTCTTCCTTGCTCTACGAGACAAACTTTAATGCCTTCTTTCAAGCAAAATTCTTGAGTAGTTAAGTTTCCAATTACTCGTGTGCCTGAACCTGTATGAAGGGTAACACTTTTACCTGTGTCATTTTTAATTTTGAAGCACACTTCACCTTGAACATGTTCTACTGTTCTGGTGGATGATAATTGAGCAGGAATGAAAGCTGAACTTATGGTTAGAAATCCTGCCGCGGCGATGGAAAGAATGAAGTTTCTCATAACTACCTACTTTAACGATAAAGATAACATAAGGTTGATAAAAAAAGGTCAGAAGGCTTTTGGATAGGGTAAAAATAAAATAATACAAGGTGAAACAATGATTAAGGTTGCTTGCGCATGTTTACCGTCATTAACCAAAGAATACCAAAAATAGCTGTGATAACCACTAGACCTAAGCTTACATAATTTAGAGCATTTACAACTTCGGGATTTTTTACCCAGTATACTCCCAGCATAAAAGCTAATGCTAACAAGAACAAACAAATTAGGAAAGCTATCAGAAAAGCGTCGTGTGCTTTGAGAAGTTTGTATATTCTTTGCCGCATGCGTTCTCTCCAACCGCCTTTTTTGCGTTTTTCTGCTTTAAGAATTGAAGAGATAGTATTCTTATTGTTATTTTGACTCACTTGTGACAGAGCAGCTGCTTTTACTTCTATGCTGCAAAAACAGATAAATATAACAAAACTATATGTCCAATATAAAAACTTCATAGTTCAAAGATACGAAAGAGAATGTAAAGTTACATCTATGATTTTATGTTTATCTGTTTTTTGACAAAAAGACAAGTTATTTGATTATATTAAGTCTATTTTCTTTTTACAAAGAATAGGTATGAATTAGTTATTAAGTGTTTTTTGGGCGTGTCCTTGCTTGCGTTTCGCTGCGCTCATGCAAGCAAGGTCGGCGTGCTACGGGCTAACGGTGCTACGCCCCACCCGCCCACCCCCTGGTTATGGGGTTAGGGGTGTGTGCGGGGGCTTCGCACCCAGCCTGACGGCTTGCCCTCCGCATGCCTCACGCAAGCGGCTATCATATTAATTCTACTTATTCAAAAATTAACCTTGTAAGTATTTGAAAATGAAAATCAAACAAGGTAAAACTCAATTTTAACCTTGTAAATCTTTGAAAATCAGTTCAAAGTAAGGCAAAACTTGAATATTCAGGATTAAACAGGTGTAGGAGGTTCGCGTATTTAAGGTTTAACCTTGTACATACTTGAAGATCAATATAAAACAAGATAAAACGTATGCAGTTCAAACAGAGTAAAAAATTCAACTTTGTAAGTACTTGATAATCAAAATCAAACAAGGTAAAGCAAACGTATGCATATAAACAAGGTAAAACATTCAAAAGCTGCTGCGTGAGGCATGCGAAGGGTGGGCGTTAGCCCAGTGCGTAGCGCAGCGAAGCACCGAAGCGATAGCGTAGCCCGCAGCACGCCGACCCAAGCGCAGCGAAGGGACACGCCCAAAAAAATGACACATCAGCGTATTTAAGCATACAATTATTCATTTCTTAACTTTGGGTCTAAAGCATCTCTAAGTCCCTCCCCTACTAAATTAAAAGCAATTACAGTGATAAAAATGGCTAATCCAGGAAATACCGCTAACCACCATGCACTAGGCGCAGACTGCGCCACCGCTAATAAAGAACCCCAAGTAACCACATCAGAAGGCACACCAATACCCAAAAAACTTAATGAAGACTCCATCAATATAGCCCCAGCTATCTGAAAAGCAGCACTTACTAATACAGGCGCCACAGCATTAGGTAACGCATGATACAAAATAATTCGCCACTCTCTATATCCCATAGATTGCGCGGCTTGTATATAGTCTAAATTTTTGACTTTCAAAAACTCTGCACGGGTTAAACGAGCTATACTAACCCAAGAGGTCAGACCAATAATTATCATGACTATTACGATACTTGGCTTTAAGATAGCACAAAGAGTAATAATCAAAAGTAAAATAGGTGTAGAGGAGATAATTTCAATCATCCGAGATATGATCAAGTCTAATCCAATAGGTATTTTCTGACGCATGTACGGATGTAGTTTAGCTAATAGTAAATCTAAGCCGAAGAAAATAAAACCTACTACCCCACAAACAAAAACACTGACAAGAGCATGAAAAATAAACAGCATTCCGCTGATGGATGCAGCCTCAGATAGCGTATTACTTCTTACGTGGTAGCCATAAAAATACATGAAGAAAATAGTAAAAGGTAACAACCAAGCACGCGCACGAGGTATTTTCAAGTAATTATCTCCGTAATACCCTGCCAAAGACCCCAAAACAATACCTATTAACATAGAAATACCCACAGCTACTAAACCCACTTTAAGGGATATTCTTGAACCGTGAATTAACCCACTTAACACATCTCTACCCAGTTCATCGGTACCTAACCAGTGGCGCATCCATTTCTTATCTAAATCTTGTTTAGCAAGAGGACTAACCGATTGTGCATTTCGGAAGTCTTGGTCTTCGGGAAGGTAGGGTATAGGCGTCCAAAGTGCTTTCTCCAAAGGTAAAGTTTTCCAATCCGCATTGACTAATTCAGAACTCCAATGATATAAGCCTAATTTTGCCGCATAATCCAAGAAGATAGGATAATAACCTTTACCTTTATATCTGGCATAAAAAGGTTTATTATATGCTATAAAATCTGCTAACAAAGCTATGATAACTAAACCCACTAACACCCAAAGTGCGTAATAAGAGAGTTTGTTTTTTTTGAAGTTTTTCCAAACGGTAACCCAAAAACTCGGGCTTTTGCTTATTGGCTTATCGCTCATAGCTATACGGTATCCAAAATTACAAAACTGTTTAAGAAAAATACAAGAGTATTTTAGGCAAAGGAGTCAGTGATGTTTAAGTATACTACAAACTCAAATGAAAGCTAAATTTTAATTTTTTTGGGCGTGTCCTTGCCCACGTCTTGCTGCGCTCGTGTGGGCAAGGTCGGCGTGCTACGGGCTACGCTGACGCTTCGGTGCTTCGCTAACGCTACGCACTGCTGACGCACCCTCCGCATGCCTCACGCAAGCGGCTATCAAACTAAGTCCACCTATTCAAAGTTCTACCCTGTAAGTACCTGAAAATGAACACTAAACAAGGTAAAAATATATTTTGACCTTGTAAATTATTGAAAATCAGTTCAAAATAAAGTAAAATTTTGGCAATCAGGGTTAAAGAGTTGCAAAAAGTCCATGCGTTCAAGGTTTAACCTTGTATATACCTGAAAATGAATGTAAAACAAGGTAAAATAACATCACTTGAAATAAGGTAAAAAATTTTAACCTTGTAAGCAGTTGATAATCAATCTTAAACAAGGTAAAGCTAATCTATGTCTAAAAATGAGGTAAAACATAGGAATACAACTTGCGTGAGGGATACGGAGCATGCCGTTAGGCAGTGCGCAGCGCAGCGTAGCACCGAAGCGTACGCGTAGTGCGCAGTAGCCCGACCCGAGCGGTAGCGAGGGACACGCCCAAAATAAAATAATCAAGATAGATACAGCAAAATCAAAATGAATACCTTATGCGGCTTAATCATATTTTTTACCTATATTGCAGAAGTATTACCATTATGAAAAACATATCTAAAAAACTACGCCCTGAAAGCTTGATGATGTCCTACGGATATAAACCAGAACTATCTGAGGGGGCAATTAAAAGTCCTATTTTTCAAACTTCAACCTTCGTATTCAAAACCGCAGAAGAGGGCAAAGCCTTTTTTGAAATTGCTTACGGACATAGACAAAAAAAAGAAAATGAAGAGTTAGGGTTGATTTACAGCCGTATCAACAACCCTGATTTGGAGATATTAGAGGATAGATTGTGCCTCTGGGATGAAGCAGAAAAATGCGCTGTATTTGAAAGTGGTATGTCTGCTATTACTACGGTTTTATTAGAGTTTCTCAATCCTGGCGACATAGTTTTAATTAGTAATCCTTTGTATGGTGGTACAAGTCATTTTGTCCATAAAATACTACCTAAATTTAATATACAAGTAGAATTTTTTTATCACTACGAAACTGCACAAGAGGTTATTCATCGTATTGAACAGAAAAAGATTAAAGATAAAGTTGCCTTGATATACTTAGAAACACCTGCTAATCCTACTAATCATTTATTTGATATTCAGATGGCGCGAAATATTGCTGATTACTGTTCTACGCCTGACAAAAAAGTGTATGTAACCGTGGATAATACTTATATGGGACCTTTGTGGCAGCATCCTCTTAAATTGGGGGCAGATTTGGTTGTGTATTCAGCTACTAAGTACATCGGCGGACATAGCGACGTAATAGCAGGTGCTTGTTTAGGCAGCCAAGAGATCATAAACAGGGTTAAATATATGCGTACTTTTTTAGGTAATATGGCAGGACCTTGGACAGGTTGGCTTCTGCTGCGCAGCTTAGAAACACTTAAAGTCCGTATGGAAACCCAAGCATACAATGCAAAACATGTTGCCCAATTCCTTAATCAACATCCAAAGGTAGAAAAAGTGTATTACTTAGGCAATTTAACTCAAACAGATGGGCATCAGTATATTATTAAGCAGAAACAATGTCTTTCTGATGGTGCTATGATTTCTTTTGATGTAAAAGGGGGCGAAAGAGAAGCTTTTTTGTTTCTCAATCATCTTAAATTGATTAAGTTAGCGGTGAGCTTAGGTAGTACGGAGAGTCTTGCAGAACACCCTTACACTATGACCCACGCAGATGTAGACGTGAAAGAAAAAATAGCCTTGGGTATAACTGAAAAAATGATACGTTTATCTATCGGGGTAGAGTATTATGAGGACATTATTTGGGATATAGAACAAGCACTATCAGTGATATAAAGCCAAATATTGAACCTTGTTTTAGGCACTAATCTTTTTTATACCAAGATATATTTTTGGTGTGTTCTTTTCCACGAGAGCACAGTGAAAAGGCACGCCCAAAGTGGTATTTTATTCATTAAGTCATCCATCAGCTATATAACATTGTTTTATTTTGGTTACCTCCACATGCAAAGAAATTTTTGCCAAAAATACCTCTTTCTTTCTCTTGCCCACGTGTTGTGATAAGGGGTATATCTTGCTAATAAGCCCTCTTGTTTGATATAAGGCAGCATTGTAAAAATATTTTTTACCTCATTTTTTGTAAGTATATCAATTGTACGTTTATCAAAATCTTTTTTTGTGCCATTAGGAAGAACAAAATAGCTACTCTGAAGAGAGAGGTGATTTTTTAGTGCAAAATCTATGTTCTTACGTATTTCGGTTTCAAGCATCACATCCGATAAGGCAGTTAGAATGTAATGAGAATAGGTATGCGAAACAAAACTTACATTTTCTATGCTGTTTAACTCTTGTACTGTGGCAATATCAAAAAAAATGCGTTGTATACTATTGTAATACTCTGGTTTTGGGTGAGTAGATAACCATCTTTGAAGGGTAGGCAGGTCATATTTAAGGGTTTGAATGGTTTTTATTCGTTCAATCTCTGTTTTATGCTCTTGTATGCCGTAGTACCATATTTTGTCAAACCATTGCCAAGTGCTATTTTCTATGCACTTACCGTTTATAGCCATTACAAAAGGAATGTTTTCTGCTTTGAGTAAAGGGTAGGCATACTCTACGTTGTTGTAGTAGCCGTCGTCAAAAGTAAGTAACACTGTACGCTCATGCGGGTTAATCTGGGCATATTCTAACTCTTGCAGGCTGATAAATGCGAAATTCTCTTGATATAAACTCTCTAATAAGCTCACAAAAGTAGAGTACGGCGTACAAATATCTTTCCAATAATACGGGTGAGTAGTATATTCATCGGGAATGATTTTATGAAACGCTAAAATGAGAGGATACATGTCAAGTGGTAATAGGTTAGTTTGATATTTTCATGGGTACTTTACATTACTTGGTTTTTACAAAGATAGGAATTTTTGTAACTCATATCAGTTATTAAGGGGGTATTAAATGTATTTTATTTTTACGAAAATTGACTGTTTTTTAGTGATTGTCAGTTTTTAGTGTTTTTTGGGCGTGTCCTTGTGGGCGTTTCGCTGCGCTCATGCCCACAAGGTCGGCGTGCTACGGGCTAACGGTGCTACGCCCCACCCGCCCACCCCTGGGCAAGAGTAAAAGGGTGAGCAAGAGGCTTCGCACCAAGCCTGACGGCTTGCCCTCCGCATGCCTCACGCAAACGGAAAGTAGGCTAATCCCACTTATTCAAAACTTAATCTTGTAAGTACTTGAAAATCAATGCTAAATAAAATAAAAACAAACTTTAACCTTGTAAATTATTGAAAATCAATTCAAAATAAGATAAAAATTGTGTGTTCAAGGGTGAAGGATTGTGTAAAGTTCGTATATTCAAGGCTTAACTTTGTATATACTTCAAAATGAATAAGAAACAAAGTAAAGTAACAGCATTTCAAACGAGATAAAAAATTTTAACTTTGTAAGTATTTGATAATCAACATCAAACAAGATAAAGCAAAAGTATGTATAAAAATGAGGTAAAACATCCAAAAGCGGCTTGCGTGAGGCATGCGAAGGGTGCATGAGCAGTGCGAAGCGC
>JANWVE010000079.1 GCA_025057675.1 Bacteroidia bacterium | reverse complement strand
AGCGATAGCGCAGCCCGCAGCACGCCGACCTTGTGGGCATACGCGCAGCGTAACGCCCACAAGGACACGCCCAAAAAGGAACTACATACCTTTTACATTTACATAAAACCTGCGTCAAAAATTTTATATCAGATTTATTTTGCTATTACTTTTGCATTTATGTCCGTTAAAAAAGATAAAGAACGATTCAGCAAAAAAATAGAAATTGTCAATAGACAAGCGCGTTACTTGTATGAGATATTAGAAAAATACACTGCGGGCATAGTACTTACAGGTACAGAAATCAAGTCTTTGCGCATGGGCAAAGCCAGTATTGCAGAAGGATACATTTTTATAGATAACGGCGAGGTTTGGCTTAAAAATAGCCATATCGCCGAATATACCGAAGGTACATACAACAACCATGACCCTAAACGCCTGCGCAAACTCCTCCTGCAAAAAAAAGAAATCCTCAAACTCAAACAAAAATTAGAACAAAAAGGGCTTACTATCATACCCCTAAAAATTTTTTTCAACCAACGCGGCTATGCAAAATTAGAAATTGCCCTCGCAAGAGGTAAAAAACTCCACGATAAACGCGAAGACATCAAGAAAAAAGACGCTATCCGAGAACTGAAAAATAAAGAATAAAAAACCCCCACTTTTTAGGGCAGGGGTTTTTGTAATTTTTAGGTTAAGTTGCTTATAAAGTAAAGATTTTAACGTTAAATGTAACAGTAGTGGTGCTTCCTGAACTAGTCTTACCAGTAACCCAAACAATGCCACGTGCCACTGCACTACCAGAGGCATTAACGGTTTCAAAGGCAAATCCAGAATTGCTAGAAGTAGAAGTAATATCAGGAGATTTGTTAGTGGAGGAGCCTGAGAAGAACGAGTTAATATCTGCATTAGTCACTGCATTAGTGTACTGAGAACTGGTTATACTAACGTGGTAGAATTTAGTGCTTCTTTTCTCGGAAGATGCCCATAAATAAACATTTCCTACAGTCATAGCAGTAGGCGCCCACAGAGCGGCGTTAGAAGTTCCGTTAGTATGGCAAACGAAGTCTACTTTCTCTCTATCAGAAGAGGAGGTAATTGAGATAGAGTAAGTTTGGTTAGAATCAGCATCATATAGACTTGGAGGACTAGCGCTCTGTGCACCTAGCTCAACCCCCGTATATTGTCTTAGCTTTCTACCAGGCACATTAACTGTAGTACTACCTTGGCAAGCAGGGTTAGCGGCGCTGCGGACTAAAATTGTTTTAGTTCCTACTGTGCCATAAGGATGCGTAGTGCTAGTGGTCCAAGTAGTACCACCATCAAAGGAGAATTCATACGTACCAGAGGTTAGACCAGAACCTGCTACGGTAACTGTCAAACTGTCAGCAGCAAAGCTGGTAACACTTACACTAATACCGCAAGGTACGCCTGCTTTTACGAAGAAGGTTTTAGTAGCAGTTTTGTTGTTATAGTCAGAGATAGTGAATACGAATCTATATGTACCTGAGTTAGCAGGTAAAGTGTAGCTTATTGTAAAGTCAACATTTTCTTTTTTAGCACTTTCAGTGTATGTGGTATCTTTCACGGTATTTGACCCTGTACCACCAATGAGTTCAGCGGTTACTTTGAACTGTTTGAGGTACTTATCTTCAGAAGTATTTCCTTTTGAAGCTTTGATTTTGAAAGTAAGAGAAGCACCTACGTTTGTTTTTAAGGTATCGCCATTAGCGCTAAGCGTACCTGTAGGAGTAGAGGTTACACTGAAATTGCTAAGGCTGGGTCCTACGGGTTGGTCATCATCTTTTTTACAGCCTGTCCAGACTAATATGCCCGTAATGAATAGAGCAAGGATTACTTTTAATGAAATGGACTTCATAGTTTTGGTTAGGTTAGTTAGAACTTCGCAAAGATAGGCAAATTTTATACCATAAAACAAGGTTATTCGTATAAAACCTTGAAATTTTTTGAGAATTCGAAAGGGGTACTGAGTTTTTCAGGGTTAAGGTTAATTTTAGTATAAGTCAGTTGAGCTTGTATGTTTTGTTTAGTTTGTATGGATGCTGTGAGGTAGTGAGGTAGTTTAATAGTTTTACCTTGTAAAGGAACATCAACATAGTTGAGATAATAAAATATTGAGGTATAGCCATTTTGTTTTTCTTTTAGAAAAAGACTATGCAAGAGCATTGATTTTTGGATTTGAAAAGTATAGTCTATGTTGTTTTGTAGTGCAGAAACGAGGTAAAAAGTTTTATCTTGTTTAATTTTTTGGATTTTATTCGGGATGGGGTTCAGACCGAACATAGTATTTTGGAGTTCATTAAGGGTTATTTTTGCACCTAATTTTTCTTCTATTTTTCGTACGGAGCTAATGGTTACAGTATGGTTAATTTTATCCATTACATACAATGTATCTCGGGTAATTTTGATGCGGGCGGCTTCTATACCTAATACAGGAATAACTGATACCCATAGCACTGAGTCGTAGCGAGAGCGAATAATTACTGTGGAGTTTAATTTTTCTTTTCCTGATTGGTATTCTAATTTTGCTTTGGCTTGTACGTATGATAGGGTAGGGATTTGATTATTGTATTCTTGTACAAATTTTTGTGTGTGAGGTGAGTTTAGAGTGTCTGTGTGAGGGATTTTTGTGTTATCCATGCGGAGGTTGCGTCTGTGGCATCCTATTGTTAGTATAAAAAACAGGATAGTGAGGATGCACAAGGCATAACTATGTTTTGTGTGCATTACAGCGATGGAGGAGGGTTTATTTACCTGGAAAAGTTTTTCGGTAATCTTTGTTCTGACGGGCGTATTTTACCGCATCTCGGATAAGGGCTTCTAGGTCGTTATTATAGTTAGAGATAGGAATGAGAGTATCTTCTTTGGTACGCACGAGCATATAGGTATCTTCTATTTTATTTCCAAAGTGGATTTCTACTTGTCCGTAGGCAATTTCTGATGCTCTAAAGTCGTAAAAGAACACGATGACGCCTTTTTTTTCAAAAAGGTGCATACGTCCTCTGAATAGTCCTTCGCCGCGTACTTTTTTAATAATTTCGAGGCTTTGCAGGTACAAGTCGTGGTTATAAGAGAAATGTTCTGCCATGTGTGCAAATATAGGAGTTTGGTGTGCAAAGGTAAAATTTTTTGATATTTTTTTGGGCGTGTCCTTGTGGGCGTTTCGCTGATGCTCATGCCCACAAGGTCGGCGTGCTGCGGGCTGCGCTATCGCTTCGGTGCTTCGCTGCGCTGCGCACTGGGCTAACGCCCACCCTTCGCATGCCTCACGCATCTGAAACGTTTTACCATTTGAAGAGATTTATTTTACTTAAATCTACGTTTTGATGGTTTCTGAATATTGCAATTAGCATAGCTAGTCCTACTACCGCTTCAGCTGCGGCTACACACATAACAAAAAAGACCATCATTTGTCCTGCGCTATGCCCTAAATAAGACGAAAAGGCTACTAAACTTAAATTAACCGCATTTAACATCATTTCTACGCACATAAATAAGATAATGGCATTTTTGCGGGTAAGCACGCCTATCATACCGATAGAAAAGAGCATAGCGCTTACTACAAGATAAAGATTTAATGAGGGTGTAAACATTGTGGCAAAAATAAAAAACCTTTGTATTTCTACAAAGGTTTTGGGATAATCTTTTCTATTTACTTGTTACTTGATATTTTCAGGATTTACGCCACCGTTAGCATCGGTTTTAATAAGGACTAATGTTTTCATACCTCGAGTTTTTTCGCTGTCCGCAACTACAATAAAACCTCCATCTCGACACTTAGCTACAGATTTTCCTATATCAGAACCCGCGCCGCCAAAATCTTTTTCTCCTGCATCATTTCTAATCAGTTTGTCGTTCACTTTTACGAACCATACATTATCTCCTTTTGCTCCTTTTGCGTTTGTAGAACCTACCAAAACGTATCCATCTAATGAAGCAGCAATACCGTAACCCTTATCCTCCAAAGGACCTCCGTAAGATTTATTTAGTTTTGTGCTACCATCCTCTTCTATGCGCATAGCCCACATATCATAAGGAGGGATATTATTATTAGGTGCTGTCTTAAAACTATTGGATGAACCAAATATGATATACCCTTTTTTATCTATACTTTGTATGATTTGACGAATATGTTCGTCTTTTTTACCTACCCCGCTATATATTCTTGTCCAGACAGTATCACCCAGTAACCCGTTGAGTTTTAAAACGTAGGGGTCTACATCTCCTGCTGCTGTGTTATTACTTTCCCCGGCTATAATTAGAAACTCCTCTGAACCTGCACCACCAATTAGTTCAAAGCTAAATGCCATGTCTGTTTTAGGAGTACCGTGAGTCCTGTTCCATTTCACTTTGAGATCTTCACCTAATCGTATGATATTTACGTCGTATTCCCCTGCACCTGAACTGTTTGTATATCCGCATATAATATAGTCTTTGTTTGGTGCTTGTCTAATATCGTATCCTACATCATTTTTAGGTCCTCCGTAAGTTTTTGAGGTCTCCACATTACCTATGGATGAAAATTTTACTATAATAATATCTTTTGCTTCGGGCTTACCAACTTCACCTACTACCATAAAACCGCCGTCTGCAGTGGGACACATGCCGTGTGCTATCTCATCTTCGGGTGTATTATGAACTTTCTCCCATTCTACTTTACCTGTACTGTCAAACTTCATCACTTTTATATTACGTTTACCTTCTTGTCCCTCTGTGCAAAGAACTACAAACCCATTATCTTTGGTAATAATAACTTTCTCTGCTTCAGTATTCTGAGCAGAGGGATAAGTATGCTGAAAAGTAATTTTAGACAAATCTACAGTGCTGATGAGGGCCCCTGCGCTGTAAATGGTAACAGATTGCTTTTTGCCACTGGGTTCGTATACATACCATACGGAGTCTTTGAGCCCATTTCTATATATACCTGATGCCTTCAAATTTCCGTTCTCATAATACTCTTTTGCTTCGCCATTCTCTTTATTATCCTTGTAAAATTTCTCTTCTTTCAGTTTTCCATCAGGATAATAAAAAGACCATTGACCCACCATACGATTTTTGGCGTATTGTCCTTTCTTTTGAAGTGCTTTTTTGTTGTTGTAAAACTCGTACTCGCCATCGCGCATGTTAGCTTTATAAGTAGCCATTTCTCTTAAATCTCCTGATGGATAGTAGAATTTCCATACTCCATCTCTTTTGCCTTCATCATAGTTACCTTCCTCCATTGTTTTACCATCTTTATTTACCTTTTTGTACTCTCCATGCTTTACTTCCTGCTTTTGCTCATTCCTGTAATACGTATATGTTTCTACACTACCATCAGGAAACTTGTTCTCTTCTTTTTTTACATTGGTGGGCTGCGCAAAAAGGTTGATTTTTGAAAGTAAAAGCACGCTGGCTACAAGTACTTTGTTTATGAAAGTTCGCATAAATAAACTTATGTAAGGTTAAATGGTTTTACTTGTTTTGCGAAGCAAATATAATAGGTTTTGCAAATACAACACAAAAAAAGAACAAAAAAAGTTTTCTGTAAATCTGCACCATACAATAAGATTTTTGTATAACATGCTTTTTGTCAGCGACTTACTTCAACATACCTAAAAGACACCACTGTTTCAAAGATTTGTTCAGGGGCAAACCCCATCTCCGTATGTAGTTCTAGCTGCGTACCATGTTCAATTACTTTATCAGGAATTCCTAACCTTTTAACCTTGTTAGTGTAGCCGTTATCTGCCATAAACTCTAATATCGCACTGCCAAAACCTCCCATCAAGCTACCATCTTCAATAGTGATAATTTTCTCATACTTCTGACAAATATAATGCAGTAGTTCTTCGTCTAACGGTTTGACAAAGCGCATGTCATAGTGTCCAATATAGATTTGATTTTCTTGTAGTTGAGGTTGAATTTGTACTACGTAGTTACCTACGTGCCCGATAGTCAATACAGCTATTTCCTCTCCTTCTTGTATTACTCTACCTTTACCAACAGGGATTTTCTCAAACGGAGTTCGCCAGTTTATCATTACGCCCTCGCCACGAGGATAACGTATCACAAAAGCCCCTTTTGTATTAAAAGTAGCAGTGTACATTAAGTTTCGTAGTTCTTGTTCGTTCATAGGGGCAGAGATAATCATGTTAGGAATACACCTAAAATAAGCAATGTCGTAACATCCGTGGTGTGTGGGTCCGTCTGCGCCTACTACACCTGCCCTATCCAAGCAGAAAATAACAGGTAACTCTTGAATAGCTACATCATGAATTACTTGGTCGTATGCTCTTTGCATAAAAGTAGAGTAGATATTACAGAAAGGGATCATACCTTGCGTAGCCAAACCTGCGGAGAGAGTAACAGCGTGCTGTTCGCAAATACCTACATCAAATGCTCTGTGGGGCATTTCTTTCATCATAATGTTCATGCTGCAACCTGAAGGCATAGCAGGGGTAATACCTACGATTTTTTCATTCATTCGGGCTAATTCTAGCAAAGTATGTCCGAATACATCCTGGTACTTGGGAGGTTGAGGCGTATCTGCTTTTTTAGCAAAAGACTGACCTGTAATTTTATCAAATGGACTGCTTTGAGCATGCCATTTAGTTTGTTCTTTTTCTGCGGGAGCAAAACCTTTACCTTTTACAGTAACTACGTGTAAAAGCTTGGGACCAAGTATATTTTTCAGATCTCTCAGCGTATGTACAAGAGTATGTATGTTGTGTCCATCTATGGGACCGAAATACCGTAAGCCAAGGGCTTCAAAGAGCATACCTGGTTTGAGTATTGAGGCTTTTAACCCATCTTCAATCTTAGATGCAATTTTTTGTGGGACTTTGCCCATTTTGCCGAGTAAATTCCATAGGTCATCTCTAAACTTATTGTACCATTTTGAAGTAGTTATGTCGGTTAAATATTCTTTCAAAGCACCCACGTTAGGGTCTATACTCATGCAGTTATCGTTGAGGATGATGAGTAAGTTTGCTTTATCTGCTCCTGCGTGGTTCATAGCTTCAAAAGCCATTCCTGCCGTCATAGCCCCATCGCCGATTACTGCAATATGATGTTTGTCTTTAATTCCTTTTAGGCGGCTGGCAATAGCCATACCTAATGCCGCAGAAATAGAAGTAGATGAATGTCCTACCCCAAAAGAGTCATATTTAGATTCTTTTCTCTTCGGAAATCCACTTATGCCCTTGTATAAACGGTTAGTATGAAAAACATCTCTTCTACCTGTCAAAATTTTGTGTCCGTATGCTTGGTGACCCACATCCCATACTAATTCATCGTAAGGGGTGTTAAATATATAATGTAATGCAACGGTTAATTCTACTACGCCCAAGCTTGCACCGAAGTGTCCGCCATACACAGAAACAATATCAATAATGAACTGACGTAACTCTTCGGAAACTTGTAAAAGTTTCTCTTCGGGCAATTTACGAAGGTCTTCAGGGTAGTTAATTTTTTTGAGTAATTCGCCTGGTTCAATGTTAGGTTGCATAATAGATTTCTCAAAATGATGTACAATAAACTATGTTATGACGAATAAAGTTGCAAAGGTAATGTTTCTGAATGAAATTAACTCTCATTTCTTGGTCAAAATTCCTATATCTAATTTTATTAAATCTAAAAATGGCGTGTCCCTCGCTGCGATACGTAGGAACAGACAACACACCTAAAAAATATCAAAATCTTGTACCATTCTTTGGATGTTCGGATCCTACCCCCAAAATAAAACGGATAATAATAAATTTTCTTGTGGATATAATTTTATTTGGATACTCGAACTCGATTTATTAACTTTGTGTAATGTTCTTACACCTTATGAAAAAGAATATATTGCTTACGTGTATTATTGCTATCTTTGGTTTAGACGCTCTTTTAGCGCAATCCACTATGACATTGAGTCCTAAATCTCAAACTAAAAATACAACTATCAATACAAATGTAGATGCAGTAGTAACTATGGTCAATACAGATACGCGCACCTTGCGGTATCGGATTACGGCAAGTCCAATAAGTAGCATTCCTTCGGGTTCAGGTTGGCAAGTATGCTATGCATCTTACTGTTATGGGGGCAGCCCAACCCTCACACCTGGCATGGCTCTTCCTCCCGCAGAGTTAGCAGGTAATGGTACAGAAACCCTAAAATTTACCTACGAACCTGATGTAAATGTGGGTACCGTAACTATCAAATTCTGCGTATATAACAACGATAACATCGCAGACTCCTCTTGTGTAACAGCAACTTATATAACCACAAATTCCTCCTCTATCCAAGATTTGATGAACGCTTACAAGCCTCAAGCACAGATAACCTCGGCTAATCCTGCTTCAGACTTTGTTTCTTTTAATTACCAACTGCATCCCAAAAATAGAAACGTAACTTTACTTTTAACCAATGCTATGGGTCAGGTTGTTGCACAGCAGAGTGTTACAGACTTACAAGGAGTTACATTTATGCATGTGGGCAATCTGCCTAATGGGGTTTATTATGCGTATATGCACTCTCAAAGCGAACCTGTATTGATAAACAAAGTTATAGTAGCTCGTTGATTATCAACTTGATGCAGAAAGAAATGCGTACCCATACAATGACGTATGGGTATTTTGTTTTTTGTAACTTGTGAAAACAAAAGTTATTTTTTGGGCGTGTCCCTTCGCTGCGCTTCGGGTCGGCGTGCTACGGGCTGCGCTATCGCTGCGGTGCTTCGCTGCGCTCCGCACTGCTGACGCACCCTCCGCATGCCTCACGCAAGCTGCTTTTGTGTGTTTTATCTTGTTTTTATACATGTCTTTGCTTTACCTTGTTTGATATTGATTATCAAGTATTTACAAGATTAAAACTTTTTACTTTGTTTGAAATGTTGTTATTTTATCTTGTTTTCTACTCATTTTCAAAGATTTACAAAGTTAAACCCTGAACACATGGAATTTTTACAACCTCCTTAACCCTGCACCTTTGATTTTTACCTTATTTTGAATTGATTTTGAATAAGTTATAAGGTTAAAATTCAGTTTTACTTTGTTTATTGTTCATTTTCAAGTACTTACAAGATTACATTTTGCATAAGTAAGCTTAGTTAGTCTACATGCTGCTTGCGTGAGGCATGCGAAGGGCAAGCCGTCAGGCTTGGTGCGAAGCCCCTCGCCTACACTCAAACTCTTGCCCAGGGGGTGGGGGCGCAGCACCGCTAGCCCGTAGCACGCCGACCTTGTGGGCATACGCGCAGCGTAACGCCCACAAGGACACGCCCAAAAAGCTTTCAATACTTCAAATATCGTATATCCACTTTTCGTAAAAGTAAAATAAGCTTCACATAAATACAGGGTTTTGTTTGTAATATTGCAGTGTGATGCCAAAATGGACAGTTTATTTATGTATTCTCTTTGCATCTATCCAAGGATTAACACAACAAAAAGAAATCATTATTACTGTTAGTACCGTAGCAGGTACTACCAAGGTAGGACATAAAGACGGAGATGCTAAACAAGCTACTTTTTATGGACCTAATCGGTTATATATCAGTAGTTTGGGTAATATATATATTACTGATGAACAAAATTACTGCGTGCGTAGAATTAACATTGTGGGGAATGTAAGTACCTTAGTCCGCTGGAAAGATTTTGAAAAACAAACCTTAGCACAGATTGTAACCTATCGCCCCGCAGGGTTATACGTGGATTTTTACGAAAATGTGTTTGTTACAGAACCTTCTAAACACAGAATAATGCACTTTCAACCTAAAAAGTCTAATCGCATTGTAGCAGGTAAAACAGATACCCCAGGTTTTGTAGATGGCACTGGTGAAAATGCTCTTTTTCATACTCCCACAGGTATGTGCGTAGACGAAGAGGGTAATTTTTATATCGTAGAACAATGGAACAATGCAATTCGAAAAGTATCACAGCAAGGGGTAGTAACTACCATAGCGGGCGGCAAAAGGATAGGCTACGCAGATGGAAAAGGACTTGATGCACAATTTAACAATCCCACAGGAATTTGTATAGATAGAAACCATAATCTGTATATAGCAGACTGTTTTAATCACCGTATTCGTAAAATTACCCCCGATGGAACAGTAACCACCGTAGCAGGCAATGGTTTAGCAGGTTATAAGGACGGATTAGCATCAGAAGCACTTTTTAACTACCCCTACGAACTTTGCATGGACTCAGAAGATAATATCTATGTAGTAGAGGAAGGTAATCATACAGTAAGAAAAATAGACCACCTAGGTGTAGTTTCTACCATAGCAGGAAATGGAAGTCCTGGATACAAAGATGGCACAGGTACAGAGGCACAATTTAATTGCCCTCATGACGTAGAGATAGACAGTAAAGGCAACCTTTACATTGCAGACTATAAGAATAACTGTATTCGCAAGATTACTTTCTCTAACCCTGTGCAGCCCCAAAATATACTCACTAATATCTCTTCCGCACCTAAAAATATCTCCGTAATGCTTAACATTAAGATAACCGACAAACTGACTTATCTACCCGTTGACGCACAAATTACTCTAGAAGATAGTACGCATATCCCTATACATTTGACTGCTAAAAATGGTTTAGTTACTCAAAATATCACCCTCGAACCAGGTACTTATAAGCTAATAGTACATCACCCTGATTATCCACTTTACAAGCAGAACATTACTTTTACTCGGGAGGAACGACAAAAAAGCATCTCAATTGACCTTGAAAAATTATATGTAGGCAAAGTAATTACTTTCAATAACATAAATTTTAATCCTAATGAAGCCACTTTTTTATCCGAGTCCTACCCTGATTTGAACGAAATCTACTTGTTCTTAAAAAACAATCCTACCGTGCAAGTGCAAATCAATGGTCATACGGATAATGGTGTTCCAGGCACGAATCCACAGTATTTAATAGAACTTTCTCAAAAAAGAGCGCAGGCGGTAGCAAACTATCTCATTCAATCGGGGATAGCACCGCATAGAATAAAGTACAAAGGTTTTGGAAATACTAAACCCGTGGCAGATAATAGTACTCCCGAAGGAAGGCATAAAAACCGCAGGACAGAGGTCGAAATTATTGCTCAATAGCAGGGTTTGATATTTTATTTTTTGGGCGTGTCCCTTCGCTGCGCTTCGGGTCGGCGTGCTACGGGCTGCGCTATCGCTTCGGTGCTTCGCACTGCTCACGCACCCTCCGCATGCCTCACGCACGCAGCCAGTACGCTAATCCCACTTAATCAAAAGTTTATCTTGTAAGTATCTGAAAATGAACACTAAACAAGGTAAAAAATAAGTTTTAACCTTGTAACTTATTGAAAGTCAATTGAAAATAAGGTAAAATTTACGTATTCAGGATTAAAAAGGTTATCAAAAGTCCATGCATTCAAGGTTTAACCTTGTATATACTTGAAAATCAATGTAAAACAAGATAAAACGAATACAGTTCAAATAAGATAAAAAGTTTTAGCCTTGTAAGTACTTGATAATGAGCATTAAACAAAGTAAAGCAGAGATATGTCTAAAAACAAGGTAAAACATCCAAAAGCAGCTGCGTGAGGCATGCGGAGGGCAAGCCGTTAGGCTTGGTGCGAAGCCCCTCGCCCACGCTTTTACTCTTGCCCAGGGGGTGGGGCGCAGCACCGTTAGCCCGTAGCACGCCGACCTTGTGGGCATACGCGCAGCGTAACGCCCACAAGGACACGCCCAAAAAATTAAAACTTAACCTTTCAAAAGAACTTTTTATGTAAAGAAAAAAATAGACCTAATATAATAAAAAACCATTATGCTAACTGCATACCCATAATCATACCGCCTATCATTACAATTTTGAGATAAGTACTTATTTGAGCAAAGTCCTCATTGTATTTTGCTTTGTAAATAAGCGTAAGACAGTACAAAAGCGGAATTTGCACCAAAATCACATTAACAAAAATGAAAATAGAATTATATTCTAAAAACATCAAACTAGCTAAAAGCAGCCCAATTAAAATAATGCACAAAAAATGTATAATTTCTTTCATTTTCTCCATTCCTATCAACATAGGTAGTGTAAAAGCTCCTCCTAAGGCATCTCCGTATATATCTTCCATATCTTTAACCATTTCACGTATAAGGGTAATCAGAAACGCAAACGCACCCATCCAAAGAACATGTTTAGATAAAAAAAAGTACAATCCACCTATCCAAACGTTGAGCATTGCTAATAGGGCGATAATCCAGTTTCCTATCCACAGAGATTTCTTAAAATGCTTAGAGTACAAATACAAACTCAAAACAGCTATAATTCCTATCAAAAATACACGCAAGTTGTGTGTAAAGTAAAGAAAAGTAAGTCCTAAGCTAAATAAAAAAGTGCTAATCCCATATCCCACATTGACGGATATTTTCTCGCCAATAATATTAGTATCGGGGCGGTTGTATTTGTCTATTTCCACATCAAAAACATCATTGATGACGTATCCTCCTGCACCTATACACATAGTTCCTAATACGTACAAATAAAAAATCTTGTGGAACATAAAATCCACGCCTCTATTTACGTAATAAGCCCCTAATATCACGGTCATACCTATCATTAGTACATTGACAGGGCGAAAAAGCATTAACCATTGCATAGTGCAAAATTATATCAAGTCTGTTTGATTTTAATTTATTTTTTAATCTATTTTTTGGGCGTGTCCCTCGCTGCGCTCGGGTCGGGCTACTGCGCACTACGCTGACGCTTCGGTGCTACGCTCACGCTTCGCACTGCCTAACGGCATGCT
>JANWVE010000078.1:5219-12740 GCA_025057675.1 Bacteroidia bacterium | reverse complement strand
GCAGCACCGTCAGCCCGTAGCACGCCGACCTTGCTTGCATGAGCGCAGCGAAACGCAAGCAAGGACACGCCCAAAAATACCAAAACCTAAAATCCTACCTACTATCCATTTTAATTGTACGTAAAAAATTATATAGTATGCACAAACACCAAATATCCTACCTGTTTATATTGCTTGACTTCAATATTAAATATTTTTACATAATTTTGTTTGCCAAAAAAGGATATAACTTATGAGTGAAATAAAAAAAATTCTTTCCGAAGCAAGTGTTCAAATGAAAAAAGCAGTTGAACATTTGGAAATAGAGTTAAACAAAATTCGGACTGGAAAAGCAAGTCCTGTTATGTTAGAAAGCGTAAAAGTGGACTATTACGGCACACCTACGCCACTTAATCAAGTAGCAAACATCACGGCTACGGATGCTAAAACACTTACCGTTCAAGCTTGGGAAAAGAATTTAATTCCTGTTATAGAAAAAGCGATTCGCGACGCTAATTTAGGATTTAACCCTACCTCTGATGGCAGTCTTATTCGGATTTTAGTTCCTACACTCACAGAAGAACGTAGAAAAGAATTAGTAAAACAAGCTAAACAAATAGGCGAGGAGGCTAAGGTCGCAGTTCGGAATATCCGTAGGGACTACAATGAAAAAATCAAAAAACTGACCAAAGCAGGCGTACCCGAAGACGAAGTAAAAGCAGGAGAAAATGAAATGCAAAAACAAACCGATAGCTTTATTGCACAAATAGATGCACACCTAAAACAAAAAGAAGCTGAGATTATGAAAGTGTAATGTTCAAATGGACAATCTTATTTTTATTGATAACTACATTTGTTTTATACGCAGGATTGCAGATAGGTGAATTCAATTATTCAACCCGAGACATTATACAGTGCTTCAAGGACCCACAATCAGAAGCATTCACGGTAGTATGGCGCTTGCGTTTTACACGCATGGCAACAGCATGGTTATCAGGGGGTATATTAGCCCTATCGGGTTTAGTTATGCAGTCCTTATTTCGGAATGGATTAGTAGATCCGTATATTTTAGGAACCTCATCAGGGGCATCCTTGGGGGTGAGTTTGTTAGTCTTAGGTTACGTACCTACGTATTTTAGTCTATTTAGCTATCCATTATTTGCTTTTGCGGGGGCAATTGGCATTACATGGCTAGCCCTTCATCTCTCTCAATTCAAATCTGATACTTATCTTAACAATATACTTCTAATTGGTATAGCTTTATCTTCTTTGTGTAATGCAGCTCTGGCGTGGCTTACTTATCAGTCTACACATACAGAAAAACTTCGTATGATTATCTTTTGGACCATGGGTAGTTTTGAGTATAGTAATGGTATATACCTTATTTTTTTGTTTTTTACTTTACTTTTAGGTAGTACATGGACTTGGTTAGAACATAAAAGTTTAGATGTTTCTTATTTATCTCTTCAAAATGCCCAAAACTTGGGACTATCAATCAAAAAATTTCATTATCAAATGCTGATGATAAGCAGCTTTATGGTAGCTATGGTAGTAGCTATTGCAGGACCTATTGGTTTTGTAGGTTTGATGATACCACACTTTACGCGAGGTTTAGTAGGGGCACCGCACAAAAAAGCTATCCCTATTACGATTACTTTAGGTGGCACTTATATGATGGGGGCAGATGTCTTGATACGATGGTTATATCCTCCTGTTGGTATTCCAATAGGAATTATTACTGCCTTGATAGGTACTCCTTTTTTCGTATATTTGCAGCTAAAAAAGCAGGTTTTTCAATTATGATTTATATCACGAGGCGTTTGTACTTTAATGCTACGCACAAGCTATGGAATGATAGTTGGACACCCGAAGAGAACAAACGCATATTCGGACCTTGTGCTAATGAAAACTGGCACGGACATAATTACACCTTAGATATTACTGTTGCTGGCAATATCAATCCTGAAACAGGTTATGTGATAGACTTAAAAGAAATTAAAGAAATCGCTGAAAAACACATCATCTCAAAGGTAGACCACAAAAATCTTACCCTTGACGTGGATTTTATGAAAGGACTTAATCCTACCACAGAAGTTTTAGCCATTAAATTTTGGGAGATTTTATACCCGTTACTTAAAAGGGACAACGCTTGTTTATATGAAATTACTCTTTATGAAACAGAGCGCCAGTGGGTATCTTACAAGGGTGAGTAAAATTGTCTTTTGTATTAAGTTTATTTTTCTGATAATAGTCAACAAGGTAGTTAAGGGTTAGGTTTTAATTTTTTTGGGCGTGTCCTTGCTTGCGTTTCGCTGTGCTCATGCAAGCAAGGTCGGCGTGCTACGGGCTGACGGTGCTACGCCCCGCCCACACCCGGGCAAGAGTGAGAGAGTAGGTGAGGGGCTTCGCACCAAGCCTGACGGCTTGCCCTCCGCATGCCTCACGCAAATACCTTGGCAGGTCGGCAGAGGCTATTTATTCAAAGCTTTACCTTGTAAGTATCTGAAAATGAACACTAAAAAAGGTAGAAACAATGTTTAATCTTGTAAACAATTGAAAATGAATGAAAAATAAGGTAAAACTTATTTAAGCAGGTTAAAATGTTGTAAAAAGTCCATATATTCACGGTTTAGCTTTGTAAGCATTTGAAAATCAAGGTTAAACAAGATAAAGTGAGCGTATTTCAAACAAGGTAAAAAATTTTAATCTTGCAATTGTTTGATAATCAATATAAAAAAAGGTAAAGCAAAGTTATGTGTACAAACAAGATAAAACATCAAAATACTACTTGCGTGAGGCATGCGAAGGGCGTGCGTCAGCACGGTGCGGAGCGAAGCGCAGCACCGAAGCGATAGCGCAGCCCGCAGCACGCCGACCTTGTGGGCATGAGCGCAGCGAAACGCCCACAAGGACACGCCCAAAAATTAAAAATTAGATAAACCTTCCCAATACGAAAAACTAAAAACCCCGTTTTTTTGAGAACGGGGCTATTTTGAAAGAATAGAACTAAGTTTTTAATACACGTGCTGACCACCATTGATAGACATGTTCGCCCCTGTAATGAAAGAAGCTTTTTCAGAAGCTAAGAAAGCGACTAAATGAGCTACCTCCTCCGTGCCGCCTAATCGTCCCACAGGAATTTGTGAAATAATCTGATTACGTATATCTTCTCTAACTGCCATAACCATGTCTGTTCCAATGTACCCAGGAGATATGGTATTAACCGTAATACCCTTGTTGGCTACTTCCATAGCAAGTGTTTTAGTAAAGCCATGCATACCTGCCTTAGCTGCGGAGTAATTTGCTTGTCCAATTTGTCCGCGTTGTCCATTAACAGAGGAGATGTTAATTATTCTACCGAAGCCGCGTTCTATCATACCATTGATTACATGCCTGGTGCAGTTAAAAACACTATTGAGATTAGTGTTAATCACATCGTGCCATTGCTCGGGGGTCATTTTACGGAAGGTAGTATCGCGCGTGATACCCGCATTATTGACCAAAATATCAATAGGACCAATCTCTTCCTCAATTTTTTTTACCATTTGTCCTACTGACTCATAATTGGTTACATCTGCTTCATAGGCATCTATTTGATAGCCCTCTGCACGTAGTTTATCTAACCATTCTTTGGCTTTGGCTGCATTACGGTAGTTACCCACTACACGATAGCCTTCTTCATATAATTTTTTGCACATAGCTGTGCCTAATCCACCTGTAGCGCCTGTTACTAAGGCAACTCTCTTTCCGTTTTTATCCATAGAACTTGGGATTTAGTTTTTTGTGCGTTAAATTTATACAAACTTTGCTTTAATATGCAAAAAAAGAGAACAAAAAATATTATTTGCCCTCTGCTTTGAGAATAGTTTTGATTGTATAAAGTATGATTTTCAAGTCCATAGCTAAGGACATGTTCTCAATGTATAATAAGTCATACTTCAGCCTTTGTATCATTTGTTCTACATTTTCTGCATATCCAAACTTAACTTGCCCCCAAGAAGTAATACCTGGGCGTACTTGATGCAGTAAATAGTATTCTGGTGCTTTTTGCACGATTTGCTCAATAAAGTGTTTTCTTTCAGGTCGCGGACCTACTAAACTCATCTCTCCTATTAAAACATTCCAAAACTGGGGAATTTCATCTAATCTGTACTTACGTAAAAATTTTCCTACTTTGGTTACACGAGGATCGTTGTTCTTAGAAAGTGCAGGACCGTACTTTTCCGCATCTATATACATAGAACGAAATTTGATGATTCTGAAAGGTACGCCATTCTTACCAATACGCTCTTGCCTATAAAAAGCAGGACCTTTAGAATTTAATTTAACGGCAATAATGATAATAACATATAGCCAAGAGAATAAAACTAAAACAGATAAAGACACAATAATATCTACTAAGCGTTTGCTGTTTTTTTCCCAAGAAGGTATAAGACTTTGCTGAATTTCTACAAGAGGTGTTCCTAATAACTGCGTAGTTTTAACATACCCCGCAATAATGTCATATCGGTCAGGATTAAGTTTAATAGAAATACGCATGCTACGTAACTTGTTAATTACATTGAGTAAATCCTTAGCGTGAGTACGCTCTGCGGCTACAATTATGTCTTGAACACCATACTTCTTAACTACTTCTTCAATATCCTCTATTTTACCTAAGTAAGGTATATGAGTTTCTAAATCAGGGTGGATATAATCACTATCTGCAATAAAACCGATAAATTTTTGTCCTAAATCATTCGGATTTCTTTCCAACTCAATGTATAAATGTAAAGCTTGTGTTCCACTACCGACTAAAATAGTGTTAAATTGTACCTTTTTAGAAATTACCAAGTATTTGGCAACACTATTTACAATCAAGCGAAAAATAGCTACCAAGCTAAACTGTACTAAAAAATACACAAAGTAGGTAAAGCGAAATCTTGTGGTAGTATCTACGGGGTCATCTAAGAAAACAGCAAAGAATATGATACCTACACCAATTAAGGTTATTTTAGCTATTTTTATAGTTTCACTTAACCGAGACTTTCGAAAAAGGCTTTTATACAAGCCTGTATAAGCATACAAAATACACCAACAAGTAGATACTAAAATAGCAGGTACAATAATTTGAAAAGAAACCCCAAATTCCTTAGCTTCAATGTAGTGTCTACGTAGGTAATAAAACAATATCCAACCTAAAAAACTTGCACTAAAATCTGATACAAAAAATACTATGTAATGTCCTATACGCTTCATGCTTAATGCAAAAATAGGAGATTTTGTGTTATTGGCATGAATTATGCCATCGTTTGATAAAGTAAATTAGAAAGTTCCATAAAAATTTGTTGTTTTACTCACAATTCATTACTTTTGTACAAAAGTAAAGTTTATGTACATAAATAGTCATGTTTTCATACTATTGATAAGCTTTTGGATAGTTGCTCAAAGATATGGAAATGCACAACAAAAAGTATTCAAATTTAGAACACATGCTTGGGGCAGCCCAGTTATGGAAATTAAAAACCGAAAAGCTCTAGTAAGCAGGAACATCTCTAATGAACAGCTAGAATCTTTTGCTAATTTACAACTCAAAGATGGAAAAGACTCTACTACGTTCCAGCCTTTACCAGGTTATGGTTATTATATTGATGTGAACGAACGCTTAGAACTTCAAAAAATACCTCTACAAGCTATCGTATATGCCTACAATGCTAATGGTAAGCTAACCCGTGTTCATATATTTCTTAAAAGTGATTTATATTCTGAGGCAATGAAGGGTGCAGTTGATGCGAGGTTTGGAAAACCTTACAAAGAAGACAAAGAAGAGATTAACGATCAAGATGGACCGAGAACCATTCGCAAATTTTATTACAAAGCAGATGAAGATACAGAGGTTATTTATCAAATGGTCAAATGGGGTAAAAGTGGAGAGGCTGCTTATATTCCATACACACTTTCAAATATTACTATCTACTCTAAATCTTTAATGGCTGAACATGAAGACAAAACAAGTGGGGGATTCTAACGTATACAGTATGCACCTTATTCAATCATTCATTTTTCTCTTCTGCATGAGATTAGTCTGGATGCTAGCTTTTATTTTTACTCTTGTGTCCGCTCACGCACAAAGTTCCATTAAAAATAAAATTGAAGCTTACAGAGGTAAGTACTGGGGAAGTAGTCCCAACGAATTAGGTAAAAAAGATTACTGGCGGACGGAGTACGAAGCCAATGTACTTTTTGAAGGTTATGAAGATAAAACAGACCCCAAAACCATTGAAGGGGTAAAAATTATGCACACAGTCTACTTCTATAAGTCTAATAAACTGGCTAAAGTAAAAGTTACTTTGGTAGATGAAAAAGAAGGAGATGCGCAGGTAATTTTGGGATATTTGCAATCCAAGTATGGTGCTGAAACGAGCAAACTTAACATGTATACAGGAACTACCCAATACAAACAAACTAAATACACTTTTGAAACCAAAGAAGGTAATTACATAGAGTATTATATGAATACTTGGTCTGATAAAAGTATTTTTACCGAAGAGTTTGCTCGTATTAACAACCCAATTCGTTCTTATTTTGTTATTTATTCACCTGAAACTCGGGAAGCTTTATCTGATTGGTAGAAAACTATGAAAACAGTCATTAAAATCAACAACAACGGTTCTATTCGTGTAGAGGGTGATTTTACCCTTGTAGATGCACAGGGAAAAGAGTTCAATCTCAACGGGCGTACCTCTATTGCTCTATGCAGATGTGGGCTATCTCAAAACCGCCCTTTTTGCGATGGCAGTCATAAAGGTAAGTTTGAGCATACGTGTGAAGCTTTTGATCTACCCCCTGTAAAGTAAGTTTTGCCGCTCTGTTATCTCAATTGTAATTAGGGCACGACCTTTTTTTGACTCGGGGCGTGTCCCTCGCTGCGCTCGGGTCGGCGTGCTGCGGGCTGCGCTTCGCTTTGGTGCTGCGCACCGTGCTGACGCACGCCCTTCGCATGCCTCACGCAGGTACGCATGTAAATATGCTAACTCTACTTAGTCAAACTTTAATCCTGTAAGTATATGAAAATGAACACTAAACAAAGTAAAAAATATATTTTAACCTTGTAAGTATTTCATAATCAATATCAAATAAGGTAAAGCAGAGGTATATTTACCATTAAGGTAAGACATCAAAATACAGCTTGCGTGAGGGATACGGAGCATGCCGTTAGGCAGTGCGAAGCGTTAGCGCAGCACCGAAGCGTCAGCGTAGTGCGCAGTAGCCCGACCCGAGCGCAGCGAGGGACACGCCCAAAAAATATTCTCCCGACTACTTTATCGGATAATCATTTAAGTAAAGTCTCTGCCCATCAAAAACAGCATAGGTGAAAGTAGTTATCCAATCCCCAAGATTGACATACTCCGAACTACCATTGTTCAATATAACATGCTTAGGCAAATGTCGGTGTCCGTAAATAAAATAATCAAAATAGTCAGTTTGTAGAACTTGGTAAGAATGCTGGATGAGCATCTCTTTATCTCCGTAGTCAATTTTATTTTTGTCGTAGTTAGCGTG
>JANWVE010000078.1:0-5119 GCA_025057675.1 Bacteroidia bacterium | reverse complement strand
CTGCTGCTCGCAGACAAAAAATTAGCTAATCCTATTCCCCAATCAGGATGTATCATACGGAAACACCACTGCAGAGCTTTATTTTGAAAGCATTTCTTGATAAATTTATATCCCTTATCGCCTGGTCCTAATCCATCACCGTGTGCAATGTAGAACTTTTTACCGTGAAACTCTCTTGTAATAGGGTCATGATATACAGGAATACCCAATTCGTTCATAAAATAATCTTTATACCATAAATCGTGATTACCCTTAATAATGGTAACGGGAATGTTTTTTTCACGTACCTGTGCCAATTTGCCTAACAAATGTAAATAGCCCTTAGGTACTACTTTTTTGTATTCAAACCAAAAATCAAATACATCACCGACTAAATAAAACTCCGTAGCCGATACCATTTTTTCATCTAACCAACGTACAAAATGCTTCTCGCGTATTTTACTGCTTTCATAGTCAGGCACACCAAGATGTAAATCCGAAGCAAAGTATATCACTGTGCAAAAATAGGTACAAATTAACATTTCAGCCATAGACTTAAATGTTATATTAAGTTCAAAGGGTCATTTTTATTTTTTTTGGGCGTGTCCCTTCGCTGCGCTCGGGTCGGCGTGCTACGGGCTGCGCTATCGCTACGGTGCTTCGCTGCGCTACGCACTGCTCACGCACCCTTCGCATGCCTCACGCAGCAGCATTGGGATGCTTTACCTGGTTTGCA
The DNA here is from genome assembly GCA_025057675.1 of Bacteroidia bacterium. Taxonomy (GTDB): domain Bacteria; phylum Bacteroidota; class Bacteroidia; order JANWVE01; family JANWVE01; genus JANWVE01. The sequence continues at coordinate 4,404 of JANWVE010000078.1, read as the reverse complement.
TACGTGCGTTTGCTTTACCTTGTTTAATAATCATTATCAAACACTTACAGGGTTAAAATTTTTTACCTTATTTGAAATGTTGTTATTTTACCTTATTTTACATTGACTTTCAATTATGTACAAGGTTAAACCTTGAATTCATGGACTTTACACGACCCCTTAACCCTGACTTTACAAATTTTACCTTATTCTCAATTGATTTTCAAAGATTTACAAGATTAAAATATATTTTTATCTTTTTTAATGTTCATTTTCAGGTACTTACAAGGTTAAGTTTTGAATAAATCAGATTAGCATACTTGCTGCTTGCGTGAGGCATGCGGAGGGCGTGCGTCAGCACGGTGCGAAGCCCCTCACTCACACTTTTAACCCCATAACCAGGGGGTGGGCGGGTGGGGCGCAGCACCGTTAGCCCGTAGCACGCCGACCTTGCTTGCATGAGCGCAGCGAAACGCAAGCAAGGACACGCCCAAAAAAATAAACCATTGCTCATCACTCTTAATAATTACCAAATTCTAAAACAATACTGTCTTAATATCTAAACTTTATTATTGCCAATATGAGCAAGCTATACATAGCCTTAAAAATCTCTTTCTCGTTCATAGCATCAGTATATTCCTTGCTAACCTATGCACAAGAACAATCTATACATATTCGGATATCCAAAAATATAGAAGCATTACATCCGCTTATCTCCCACAGCCTAACTGATAACAGTATCGCTAAACATATCTTTTACCCTTTATTAGATATTGAACCTAAAACGCATACATACACTCCTATCCTTCTCAAAGCACTACCCGCAGTAGTAGATGGAGGTCGTGCAAAAATTTATGAAATCAGAGAAAATGCTACCTGGTCAGATGGAAAGCCAGTAACCGCAAAAGATGTAATATTTACCTTAAAAGCAGCTTTATGTCCTAACTTGCCTACCTCAAAATGGAGAGATAATATCAAAATGATAGACAATTTTGAGATAGACATAAATAACGTCAAAGTATTCAAAATTACTATAAATAACCCCGCTTTTACTTTAACAGGAATTCCTATATACCCCGAACACATCTATGATAAACAAAATCTACTAAAAGACTATACAATCAATCAAATCTCCAAAATAAAGTCTAAAAACATTCCTTCAGATATCACTAAGTTTCAGCAACAATTCATAAGTCCCGAGATGAAAAAAATTGCCATAGGTTCAGGTCCTTACAAAGTAAAAGAATGGATAAACAATAACATACTTGTTTTAGAACGCTTGACCAACTGGTGGGGCAGTGGATTAGATAACTCAAAAGAAGCTTTTAATATAAACGCAAAAGAACTTCATTATGAGATTATGTCAGACTTAGCTATGACCACAGTTGCATTCAAACTTCAACAATTAGATATATGGTACGATATTCCTGCAAAAGAATTCAATGACCTTCAAAAATTAGATAGTAATTATTATCATTTTGCTTTGAGAAAAGTACCCACACTCTCTTATGAGTACATAGCTATCAATAATAAACCCAAAGATGAAAACAAAAAATTTCTTACAGAGCCTTTTGTGAGAAAGGGAATAGCACACGCTATTGACGTGCAAACAATGCAAAAACAAGTACTCAAAGGGTATGGATGTCGCATTGCTTGTCCTTCGGTGCCGCAAAAAAAATCCAGCTACTCCAAAGAAATTCCATTCGTAGAATATAATCCTCAAGAAGCCAAAAAATACCTTGCTCTTTCAGGATGGTTAGATACCAATAATGATGGTATATTAGATCAACTCATCAATGGAAGTCTGACGAACTTAAAATTAACTATACTTGTCAATAAAGAGGATAGCTATGACCGAAAAATAGCTCATTTCATTATTAAAGATTTACAAAATGTAGGAGTAGAGATAGAGTCCGAAGAGGTAGATAGTGAAACAGAACTCTTACGGCTTCAAGAAGGAAATTATGATTTAGCTATTGTATCTTACCATGATAAGCCTGGTCCGGCAAATCCTAGACCCTTATGGCATTCGCAAGGAATTCAGAATGTTACTGCTTTTAGCAACGAACAAGTAGACGTTTTAATAGAAAAAATTGAAAAATCAAAGGATGTCAACGAAAAAGAAAAACTATTTTTGGAATTTAATACAATTTGGGCTAAAGAGCAGCCTGCTATTTTGTTATGGCAAAAAGAAATGCTGATAGCCATAAGCGAAAAATATAAAGATTACAAGTTTTCTATGGCTTTTGACAGTTATGTAGGGTTTAATCCAAGTAGTTTTTTTATAGGTGGTGATGCAAAACGTTAGTAAGGGCAAATAATGTTCTCAAATAGTTTTTTATTTTTTCTTTTTGGGCGTGTCCCTCGCTGCGCTCGGGTCGGGCTACTCCGCACTACGCTGACGCTTCGGTGCTACGCTGCGCTTCGCACTGCCTAACGGCATGCTCCGTATCCCTCACGCAAGCTGCCTTTGGATGTTTTACCTCATTTTTATACATACCTTTGCTTTACCTTGTTTAATTTTGATTATCAACTATTTACAAGGTTGAAGTTTTTTACCCTTAGGTATGTTCGTTGTACTTCGTTTGATATTCATCTTCAAAATACTTGCAAAATTAAACTTTGAATATACGGACTGCTTAGCACATTTTAACCCTGAATATACAAGTTTTACCTTGTTTTGAATTGATTTTGAATGACTTACAAGCTTAAAAATGTCTTTTTATTTTGTTTAGATTTCATTTTCAGATGCTTACAAGGTTAAAGCTTGAATAATTAGAATTAGTTTGATGGCAACTTGCGTGAGGCATGTGGAGGGCAAGCCGTCAGGCTTGGTGCGAAGCCCCTCGCCTACCCTTTTACTCTTGCCCAGGGGGTGGGCGGGTGGGGGCGCAGCACTGTTAGCCCGTAGCACACTTTCCTTGTAGGCATGTGTACAGCGTAACGCCCACAAGGACACACCCAAATTAAAACTTAGTTACTTTTAGAATGCTCAACGAAAGTTTTGTAAGTCATATCACATAAAGTAAGGTTTTTTCCATCTATGAAAAAATTTTTAGAAATCCTGTCTACTGCTTTTTCTAAAAAATAGATTTGGTTTTTCCTCAGTTAAATTGTATTTTGCAGTCTAATTACTATATTTGCGTATACTCCGCTAGTATTATGCTTCACGAAGAAACAATCAAAAAGTTATCTGTAAAAATAGAGAATTTAATTGAGGTAGCTAACCGTTTATCCGCAGAAAACAAGTTGCTCAAATCTCAAATAACCGAAGCCAATATACAACATCTACAAAAAGACGCTGAAATTCAAGAATTAAAGGAAAAAATTAGTCAGTTAGAGAATTTAATTGCACTCAAAGAAAGTGAATTTGAGCAGTATAAAATTGAAGTTTCTATTCAAAAGCGTGAAAGTGAAGTCATTTTACAGGAACAGACGCAAGAAACCTCCAAGATTCTAGACTCGCTACTCAATGGGGTAGATGATTGTATTCGTAAAATTAGTTAGAAATGTCTCAACCTTCTGAACAAAAATCTATTGAAATAACTATATTAGGGCGAACTTACCCGTTAGTAATTTCCCCCGAAGACCAAGATTTAGTGGTTGCCGCAGCTGCACTTGTGGAGCGCAAAATGCGGCAGATAATTGATAAGTTTTCATTACGCGACGCCGTAGATGCACCAGTCATGACCGCACTACAATACGCTGTAATTTCTCTGATATATAAACACGAACTAGAACAAGCTAAATCTCTTTATCCTGATTTAGAAGCTTTACTTAACCGAATAGAGCAAGAAATTAATAGAATCAGCAAAGAAGCCCCCTCACAGTTATAGTTATACTACTTAAATAAATGATATAAATCTGAATTTTGGATGATAAAAAGGTTTTTTAAGTAAGGTTATCATCGGGAAGATAAAGTAAAATTTGAGTACATAAAAGTGTAAGATATTAAATCTAAAAAATAATTTCACTTTTGGGCGTGTCCCTCGCTGCGCTCGGGTCGGCTTGCTGCGGGCTGCGCTTCGCTTCGGTGCTTCGCTGCGCTGCGCACTGCTCACGCACCCTCCGCATGCCTCACGCAGCAGCTTTTAGATGTTTTATCTTGTTCGCATACGTACGTTTGCTTTATCTTGTTTAATGTTGATTTTGAAATACTTACGAAGTTAAACCTCGAATACATGGACTTTACGCAATTTTTTAACTCTGAATACCCAAGTTTTATCTTGTTTTGAATTGATTTTCAAATATTTACAAGGTTAAAAATTGAGTTTTATCTTGTTTGATATTCATTTTCAAGTACTTACAGGGTTAAGGTTTGAATAAGTAGAGTTAGCATACTTGCCACTTGCGTGAGGCATGCGGAGGGCGTGCGTTAGCACGGTGCGAAGCCCCTCGCCCACTCTTTTACTCTTGCCCAGGGGG
>JANWVE010000077.1 GCA_025057675.1 Bacteroidia bacterium | reverse complement strand
CTGATTTTGTACTTTTACATCTAACACATTGAAAATCAGTATAAAGTAAATTTGTGTACTCTCTTTAAGAAATTTCTCTTCATAAACTCTAATAATTTATTACATATAACTCCCAATTGTAGTGTCCTCAGATGTTGAAAAAATATGTCAGAATTATCCTTCTTGACCTTGCTCACCTGCAAATAACGGAAATTGCTTCATGTACGAATGTACTTCCTGCTTAATCTGATGAAGTACAGTATTATTATCTTTGTTCATTAACACAGCATCAATCCATGCGGCTATTTTTTCCATGTCTTTTTCTACTAATCCCCGCGTAGTAATCGCAGATGTCCCAAGGCGAATTCCCGAAGTAACAAAAGGACTTTTATCATCAAATGGCACCATATTTTTATTTGCAGTGATATCCGCTTGAACTAATGCATTCTCTGCATCTTTTCCTGTGATTCCTTTGTTTCTAAGGTCTATCAGCATGAGGTGGTTTTCTGTATATCCTGACACCACATTGTACCCCAAACTGACAAGTGATTTTGCCAAAGTCTGAGCATTTTTTATGACCTGTCCGCAGTATGCATGGTATTGAGGCGTGAGGGCTTCACCAAAAGCCACAGCTTTTGCTGCAATAATATGCATAAGAGGTCCTCCTTGCGTACCTGGAAATACAGCACTATCTAAAACCTCGGACATCATACGTAGTTCTCCCTTCGGATTAGTAATTCCAAAGGGGTTAGGGAAGTCCTTACCCATCATGATAATTCCCCCTCTCGGACCGCGCAAGGTTTTGTGGGTAGTAGAAGTTACAATATGACAATGTTCTAATGGATTTTTAAGATATTTTGTAGCAATCAGTCCTGCGGGATGAGCAATATCTGCCATCAGCAAGGCACCTATTTCGTCTGCTACACTTCGTAAAGTAGCATAGTCCCAGTCGTGTGCATAAGCACTTGCTCCGCAGATAATGAGTTTAGGTCGTTCTTTTAATGCAATTTGCCTGATTTTAGAAAAGTCTATCAAACCTGTTTCTCTCTCCACTCCATAAAAAACGGGTCTGTACAGTTTGCCTGAGAAATTTACTAAACTGCCATGTGTCAAATGTCCACCATGAGATAAGTCAAACCCGAGAATGGTATCTCCAGGTTTTAGACAAGCTAACATAACTGCTGCGTTGGCTTGGGCGCCTGAATGGGGTTGTACATTTGCCCAAACAGCACCAAATAATTTTTTTAATCGTTCTTGAGCTAAAATTTCTGCTTCATCTACTACCTCACAACCTCCATAATAACGTTTTTTAGGTAATCCTTCTGCGTACTTGTTATTAAGGTGGCTGCCCATAGCTTGCATGACTTGGTCAGAAACAAAATTTTCCGAGGCGATTAGTTCAATGCCTTGTAACTGTCTTTGATATTCTCTTTGTAAAATATCGGCAACTTGTGTGTCTTTCATACAAGTAAAATAAAAACATATTTTGCATATAAGCAAATTTAGAACAATAAAATAACAAGTTACATTCAGTTTAATTAAATAGTTTGACTTTTTTGGGCGTGTCCCTCGCTAACGCTCGGGTCGGCGTGCTGCGGGCTGCGCTATCGCTTCGGTGCTTTGCACTGCTGACGCACCCTCCGCATGCCTCACGCAGCTGCCTTGAGATGTTTTACCTTAATTTATACCTGCGTTTGTTTTATCTTGTCTAATCCTGATTATCAAGTGTTTACAAGATTAAAATTTTTTACTTTGTTTTCAATATATTGACTTTATCTTGTTTAATCTTCATTTTCAAGTACTTACAAAGTTAAACCTTGAACACATGGACCTTTGATAACCCTCTAACTTTGGATACCAAAGTTTTACTTTGTTTGATGCTTATTTTCAATGACTTACAAGATAAAAATATGTTTTTACCTTGTTTTCTGTTCATTATCAGTTACTTACAAGGTTAAATTTGAATAAGTGGGATTAGCTTATTTGCGGCGTTGTTTGCGTGAGGCATGCGGAGGGCGTGCGTCAGCACGGTGCGAAGCCCCTCGCCCACGCTCAAACCCTTGCCCAGGGGGTGGGCGGGTGGGGCGCAGCACCGTTAGCCCGTAGCACGCCGACCTTGTGGGCATGAGCGCAGCGAAACGCCCACAAGGACACGCCCAAAAAAATTAAACCTTATCCTAATCAAAGCTTCCTGTAAAATGGGACCTTTTGGGAACTCTCGTACAAGTCTTCGAACGTTTATAATAGAGATTTATGATAGAGTTTGTATCTAAGCTCACCTTGTTTGTATTGATAATATTTTTCTATTTTTGTATTCTGTACTGACTAAAAACAATATGCCAAAATACCTCTTTTGCTGCGCTTTTGTTATATTTACGTGTGTATTTCATGCGATTGAGGCACAAAACGTTGCAGGTCAAACCAAAGCAATTACCACAGCAGTTCCCTTCTTACTTATTACCCCAGACTCTCAATCAGGGGGTTTAGGCGACGCAGGAGTAGCACTAACTAATAATAGCAACGCTACGCACTGGAACCCTGCCGCATTGAGCTTTATGAATAAAAAATTTGGTGCAGGTATTTCTTATACCCCTTGGCTAACTCAATTGGGCGTGAGAGATATTAGTTTATCCTATCTATCTGGCTTCTATAACATGGGAGAGGATGGTGCCATAGGTGCTTCTTTACGTTATTTTACCTTGGGCGAAATCATATTTACTAACGACCAAGGACAACAAATAGGACGTTTTAACGCTAACGAGTTTGCCGTAGATGCAAGTTATAGCCGCAAATTATCCGAAAATTTTTCATTAGCGCTTGCCGCAAGATTCATTTACTCCAATCTTGCCGCGGGATTCACTATCGGCGGGACAAATACAGTTATCAGACCAGGTATAGCAGGTGCAGCAGATATTGCAGGACTCTATAACAAAGACCTCACAGTTTCAGACCTACCTATTAACATTAGAGCAGGGTTTAATATCTCTAATATCGGTTCTAAAATACGCTACACTAACAGCGGTACAGCAGATTTTATTCCCACAAACTTTCGTCTAGGATATGCGGTTAAAATTGACGCAGATAACTATAACAGTATCACACTTACGAACGATTTTAATAAACTTCTTGTACCTAGTGCAGGTGGTGCCTCAAAAACAGGACTAATATCAGGTATGATGAAATCTTTTGGCGATGCACAAGGTGGTTTTAGTGAAGAGATATCAGAAATCACTACTTCAATAGGAATAGAGTACTGGTATAATAAACTTTTTGCGGCACGTGCAGGCTTTTTTTATGAAGATCCCGCCAAAGGTGCAAGAAAGTACATGACTTTTGGAATGGGTATTCGTTACAATGTATTAGGTTTTGACTTTGCTTATTTAGTCCCCTTTCAACAAAACCACCCTTTAGCAAATACCCTACGATTCTCTCTATTATTTGATTTTGAAGCTTTCAAAAATCAATAGTTTAAACGGATTAGAAGTCTCCCTTAGTGTATTTCTAACTCCTAACTTTTGCTAAAAAACAGTATCTTTGTATTTGAGATGATAGTAAGAATTCTCATACCCATTTTCATACTGATTTCGGTACTTGATGGAATAGGTCAAGCTCCTACAACCCCCTACAAGTGGCATAATTACGCTACACCACGCTTCAGCTATCAAATACAGGCATATCAAGACAGAGTTTATATGCGCACCACACGCGGCATATATGTCTACCAGCCCAGCACACAAAGAGGAAAAATGCTCACACGTGTAGAAGGACTCAGTGGCGTAGACTACTCTGCGATGGGAGTTCAAGAAAATGTAGGCGTTTTAGTAGGTAGTAAAGAAGGCTATATAGATATCATTCAAGGCGATGAGGTTAAATATCGCATTTTGGATATTCAAAGAAGTAGCTTTGCGAATAAACAAATCAATTGCTTTGCACAGTATAGCAACCTATGTTTTATAGGAACTGCATTTGGAATCGTTGTCTATAATTTTGAACGCTACGAGGTCAAAGAAACCTACACGAAATTAGGCAGTTTTAGTAACAATATACCAATCAATAGCATAGCTATTTTACAAGATACAATATTTGTATCCACAAGTTCAGGGGTAGCCTTTGCATCTTTGAAAAGTACCAACTTAATCAATCCGTTATCCTGGCTAAACGTTTCCCTCACCTCAGGGCTACCCGCAGGAGAAATTAAGCAAATTGTTAATTATCACGACACCCTATATACCTACAAGAAGGATAGTATATTCTATAAACCTACATACCAAAGACAATGGTTTTTTCTGGACACTATCCCTAACCTCATTCGCTTACATGCACAAGAAAACGAAATGCTTATATTATTCTCTCAACGACAAGTAATGCGATACAAAAACAAAAATAATAAAAGTATCATAAATTATGTCTATAACCCTGTTCCATTTGCAAGTGATGTTACATATCACAGCGGAGATTATTACTTCTCAGACATATACTTAGGTCTGTATAGATTTCCCGAAGATGGTGCTATATACAGGATAATTACCAACACTATTGACGCAGGTGACTCAAAATTATTAGCATGGAAAGATGGTAAATTATGGGTAGGAACAGGGGGATATTCAGGAACAGGCGTACCTTTGTACTCATCAGAAGGTGTATTCTATTTTGACGGAAAGCAGTGGAATAGCTTCACCCGAGAAAACGTTTCTAATCCTTTTGTAAATGTATATGACACCTACCGTATATATGCCCCCAAAGATTACGATGGAATATTTTTCTCAGCATTCTTTGGACCCTTTGTAAAAGAAGCAGGCGGATTGATTGAATATAAAAATAATACTTTTTATCACTATAATATAGTTCAAGGTCTAGGTAGAAAAAATGTAGGTGCTACCATAGATATTTATGGCAACCTATGGACAGCTTCTTATGCAGTAGTAGCAAGTGGAGATAGTAGTGCAGCCTCTGAAGTATGTGTGAGAACCAAAAATAACCAATGGATAAAACTTAAAGGCTTAGCGGGCAACAATGATAATATATTCGGAATTATGTCCGATGCTAATGGCTACAAGTGGTTCATTCTACGTGGAGACCCCAATAACAATAGTATTCTAGTCTATGATGATAGGGGTACTCCTGCTAACCTTAATGATGACCGTTTCAGGTATTTGAATGTGGAAAACACAGGATTAGCAAATAAAAATGTCAAGTGTATAGTAGAAGACCTCAATGGTGAGATCTGGGTAGGCACAGAACAAGGAATTAGTGTGTTCTACAATCCTGCAAATATATTCAGTAACAGTACTAAAGCGCAGTGTCCCGTCAATAATCAGAGATGTTTGCTCAATAGTGAGGTCGTCAATTGTATCACTGTTGATGGTTCTAATCGCAAATGGATAGGTACTACCAACGGGCTTTGGTTATTCAGCAGTGATGGCACACGAGAAATTTATTATTTTAATAAAGATAATAGTCCTTTGTTTTCTAATAATATACTAGACGTTGTCATTAATAATAATACAGGCGAAGTCTACATTTCTACTGATTTGGGCTTACTCTCTTTCATGGGTGACTCTACACACGCTGAACCTGACCAAATGGGCGAACTTTTTTTATATCCTAATCCATTTAAACCTGGCGAGCATGAATATTTGAGTTTGCAAGGTACTGTCCGAGATGCAGAAGTTAAAATTATGGATGTCAATGGTAAATTAGTCAAAGCTACCATAGCTAATGGGGGTACAGTAGTTTGGGATGGGAAGGATAAAACAGGTAATTATGTCAACACAGGGATATATGTTATTTTAGTATCAGATAGAACAGGTAAGGTTACAGGCGTTACTAAGTTTGCTTATATCAGAAAGTAGTTTTTAATTAAAAAAGTTTTGGGCGTGTCCCTCGCTAACGCTCGGGTCGGCGTGCTGCGGGCTGCGCTATTGCTTCGGTGCTTCGCTGCGCTCCGCACTGCTGACGCACCCTCCGCATGCCTCACGCAGCCGCCTTTGGATGTTTTATCTGGTTTGTATACATGCGTTTGCTTTACCTTGTTTAATGGTGATTATCAATCACTTACAAGGTTAAAATTTTTTACCTTGTTTGAACTCGCTTATTTTACATTGATTTTCAAGTATATACAAGATTAAACCTTGAATAAATAGACTTTTTACAGGACTTTTAATCCTGAATATGCAAGTTTTACCTTTTTTTGAATTGATTTACAAGGTTGAAAATATGTTTTTATCTTGTTTAGTATTCATTTTCAGGTACTTACAAGGTAAAGCTTTGAATACATAGGACTCTGCCGACCTGCCAAGGTTCTTGCGTGAGGCATGCGGAGGGCAAGCCGTCAGGCTTGGTGCGAAGCCCCTAGCACAACCCTCAACCCTTGCCTAGGGGGTGGGCGGGTGGGGCGCAGCACCGTTAGCCCGTAGCACGCCGACCTTGTGGGCATACGCGCATGCGTAACGCCCACAAGGACACGCCCAAAACAATAAATGTCAATCATAAAATAAACCCAGAATAAATCAAGGCAGGCATTTTACTTCAAAAAACACAATAACAGCACATACAAGTCAATTCTGTGAGGTTTTGAGTTATTTATCTTTATTTATCTTTGTGCAGTAGTCCTTTCAAGTATGTTAGTAAAGGTATTTAGCAGCGCAGTATACGGGGTTCAAGCTTATACAATCACTGTGGAAGTAAACATAGGAGGAGGATTTGGATATGCTATGGTAGGTCTACCTGATAATGCGGTTAAAGAAAGTAAGGAACGTATTTTTACTGCACTTAAAAACAACCAGTTAGATGTACCTAAACACAAAATTGTGATAAATCTCGCCCCCGCTGATGTACGTAAAGAAGGCTCTTCATACGATTTACCTATTGCAATTGGTATATTAGCTGCGTCAGGGCAGGTAGATGTACAAAACTTACAAAACACTTTAATTTTAGGTGAGCTATCTTTGGATGGAACTTTGCAACCTATAAAAGGGGCTTTACCTATTGCTATTGAAGCCAAGAAAAAAGGCTTTAAACGAATGATACTACCTCAAATCAATGCAGGGGAAGCTGCTATCGTCAACGACGTAGAGATTTATGGCGTTCAAAATCTAAGTCAAGCTGTGGACTTACTCAATGGTAATAGCACAATTGAACCTATTGCTTTTGATACTCGGGCTTTATTTCAGCAGGCACAGCAAGAGTACGAAGTAGATTTTTCTGACGTCAAAGGACAAGACAACATCAAAAGAGCAATGGAAGTAGCCGCCGCAGGCGGACATAACATCATTTTAATTGGTGCCCCTGGAGCAGGTAAAACTATGCTCGCTAAAAGATTACCTACTATTCTACCTCCATTATCCTTACAGGAAGCCCTCGAAACAACTAAAATCCACTCCGTAGCAGGAAAACTGCACCATAAAAAAGGATTAGTGGCTATACGCCCTTTTAGAAATCCTCATCATACCATAAGTGATGTAGCCTTAGTAGGAGGAGGAATATTTCCACAGCCAGGCGAGATATCCTTAGCTCATAACGGCGTTTTATTTTTAGATGAACTGCCTGAGTTCAAAAGAACAGTATTAGAAGTAATGCGACAACCCTTGGAAGAACGTTGTGTAACCATTTCACGAGCAAAATTTACCGTAGAGTTTCCTGCTAGTTTCATGTTAGTAGCTGCTATGAATCCTTGTCCTTGTGGTTATTACAATCATCCTGAAAAAGAATGCTTGTGCGCCCCTGGACAAGTACAAAAGTACATGAGCAAAGTATCAGGACCTTTGATGGATAGAATAGATATTCACATTGAGGTTACTCCTGTACCTTTCAAAGAGTTATCGTCTAAAGTTAAACCCGAGAGTAGTGCCACTATACGCGAAAGGGTTATCAAGGCTAGAAACATACAACAAAAAAGGTTCAAGGATATGCAAGGAATTCACTGTAATGCACAGATGCATAGTGCTTTGGTAAGAAAAATCTGCGTCATAAACGAAGAGAGCGAAAACCTTTTACGAACTGCTATGCAAAAATTAGGATTATCTGCTCGTGCTTATGACCGTATTTTGAAAGTAGCGCGTACTATTGCTGATTTAGCAGACTCAGAGAATATATTAGCTGAGCATATTGCAGAAGCAATTCACTATCGTAGTTTGGATAGGCAAAGTTGGGGAGGATAGTTTTTATCTTACCTTCTGATACACAACTTGATATTTTTTTGGGCGTGTCCCTTCGCTGCGCTTCGGGTCGGCGTGCTGCGGGCTACGCTATCGCTTCGGTGCTTCGCTGCGCTACGCACTGCTTATGCACCCTTCGCATGCCTCACGCGAAGCACGCAGACTAAGTCCCCTTATCCAAGATTTAACCTTGTACACGCCTGATAATCAAAATAAATAAGGTAAAATGTTGCTACAAAATAAAATTCAACTCTTGTGTTTATCAATATGGTTGGCGTTTTAGTTAGTATGAATGATATATGGGGGGTAATGGTGTGAATATCAGAGAATAGAAAACAATCCTCAGGTTGTTATGAGATATATTTTAACGTGAGTTTTGTATTGTAGTGTATGTTGAATAAGCAAAAAACTGGATACCCCGTTAAAAATTTTCTGTTCATAAACCCTATACATCTGTGTGTTTGTCAAAATATTTAAATAAATACAAGATAAAATACTTATTATTGAACCTTAGTAGAAAAATAGGCACTATGAAGTTCAAAAATAAAAACATTTACGTCAGCGGCACAGCTAACATAGGTAAAAATGTGAAAATTGGGGACAACACTGTTATCTATGATAATGTAGTGATTGGAGATAACTCTATTATTGCAGATAACTGTGTGATAGGCGAGCCCTTACATAATTACTATTCCGATGTCAATACCTACGAAAATCCCAAAACGATTATTGGCAAAAACGCAGTTATTCGTAGTTTTACGATTATCTACGCTTCCTGTGAGATTGGAGATAATTTTACTACTGGGCATCGTGCTACCATCAGAGAATATACTAAAATCGGTAACCACTGCTCTGTGGGTACAAACACTGATATCCAAGGTTACACTACTTTTGGAAATTATTGTCGTTTGCATAGTCAAGTATTTGTAGCACAGCGTAGTGAATTCGGAAACTTTGTTTTTGTATATCCTGGTGTGATTATTACAGACGACCCGCATCCACCCTCAAATATCTCTAAGGGAGTGATTGCCAAGGATTATGCTCAAATTGGTGCGGGTAGCGTTATTCTATCTGGAGTTATCTTGGGGGAGAACTGTTTAATAGGCGCCCATTCTTTTGTAAATAAAGATGTTATGCCATATAGCTTAGTTGCAGGTAATCCTGCAAAATTTATCAAAGACGTGAGAGAGATACGATCAAAAGATACTAGTAAGTCGCACTACCCTTGGATGTATAATTTTGAGCGAAATATGCCTTGGGCAGGTATAGGCTACGAAGCATGGTTAGAAAGTCAGAAATCAGATGAACAAAAATAGTATATTTTAGTTAGAGATTTGTATGCCTTTATATATTAGAGTTTATGAACAGAAATTTTATAGCAAAACTCTTGACTTTATTTTATGCTGATTTTCAACATGTTGCATATAAAAGTATAAAACAAACTCTTTTTTATAAAACATTGATTATCATTGTTTTGCATAATCAAGAAATTTTATCTAACCCTGTGTTCATAAAGTCTATTGTAAATATAAGATTGCTATATTTGGTATATCTCTGCTCTATTGAATGAATATAGAACACGAAAAATATATGCGCATAGCTTTACACCAAGCTCAAAATGCCTTTGAGAAAGGTGAAGTACCTATTGGTTGTGTTATTGTTTCAAACCCTACTCAAAGGATTATTGCAAAAAGCTATAACCAAGTAGAAACCCTACAAGACCCCACTGCGCATGCAGAGATAATAGCTATTACCTCCGCATGCGCATATATAGGGGCAAAATATCTAAATGATTGTACTTTATATGTTACCCTTGAACCTTGTTTAATGTGTTCAGGGGCTATTTTCTGGGCGCAAATACCTCATCTGGTTTTTGGCGCATACGATACAAAATACGGACTAACTCATCAAACGCAAGGTTTACTCAGCAAAAGAGTTGAAATCATTGGAGGGATACTAGAAAAAGAGTGTAAATCACTCATCCAAACTTTTTTTAAGCAAAAACGCAGTTAAAAATCTAATGGTTTATGAGTGCATCCAAGCGTTGAGTTCTTTTCTCATTTTATATTCTAACCAAAAAGTACCCAAAGGCACCAAAGCCGACACAAAAGCAATTATCATTTTACCTAATTTCCATTTGTAGCGTATGCTCACAGCAAGCAATAGCATACAAAACAACATAAATAAAATGCCATGCACCCAACCTGCAAAAAAGATAAAATCCATTTTGTGAAAAATGTACTTCAAAGGCATACCCACACCTACTAAAACTAAATACGAAATTCCTTCTAATACAGCTATCCAACGAAATACCCCTATTAAACTCTGAAAATTCATAACGCAAAAATAGAATATTACATACTTTTGCATACATGAAATTGTCAAAAAGTGTAACTGTAAAAGAATTAGCCGCCTTGTTGAAAACGACTTATATCGGAGACCCTGACCAAGAAGTTTTAGGTTTTAACGAAATTCATAAAGTAGAACCTGGTGATGTAACTTTTGTAGATGTAGAAAAATACTATTCCAAAGCATTAAATAGCCCTGCTACCATTATCATAATCAATAAGGCCATAGAATGTCCGAAAGGTAAAAGTTTAATTTTGTCCGAAGACCCTTTCAGAGATTATAATTTTTGCACAGAATATTTTCAACCCCGTTTGCCAATGGCAAGGCAAGGAATGTCCTTTGAACAAGGTAAAAATGTTCGTTTATCTACTAATGTGGTAATAGGAGAGGGTACATTCATCGGAGATAATACAGAAATAGGGGCAAATGTAGTTATAGGTAACCATGTTAAAATAGGCGCAAATTGCGTAATCTATCCTAATGTAGTAATTTATGATTATACAGAAATAGGTAATTTTGTAACCATCAATGCGGGTACAGTGATAGGAGGGGAAGCTTTTTACTTCAAACGCAGACCTGAACGCTTTGATAAAATGCTGAGTAAAGGAAATGTAGTCATTGAGGACTACGTGGAAATAGGTTGTAATTGTACTATTGACCGCGGTGTAAGTGCCACTACACGTATTGGAGCCCATACTATTATGGATAATCTTATTCAAATTGGACATGATACGGTCATAGGCAAACGCTGTTTAATTGCTTCACAAGTGGGGATTGCAGGAGTAGTAGAAATTGAAGATGATGTTATCATTTGGGGGCAAGTCGGTATCAATAAAGATTTGAGAATTGGTAAAAAAGCTGTTTTACTCGGCAAAACAGGAGTCATGAGCAGCTTGGAGGGTAATAAAACTTACCTCGGAATGATTGCACAAGAGGCTAAGCAAACATTACGTGAGGTAGCTGCTACTAAAAAACTTCCTGAAATGCTTTTAGAATGGGAAAAAAAGAAGAAAAACATGTAACATCTTGATAATGGTATAATAGTTTGTATTTTGAATAACTCATGTTACTTTTTTGGGCGTGTCCCTCGCTGCGCTCGGGTCGGCGTGCTACGGGCTGCGCTTTGCTTCGGTGCTTCGCTGCGCTTCGCACTGCTGACGCACCCTCCGCATGCCTCACGCAGCAGCTTTGAAATGTTTTACCTTGTTTTTAGATGTATCTTTGCTTTACTTTGTTTGAATTGCATCCGTTTTATCTTGTTTTATGTTCATTTTCAAGCATGTACAAGATTAAACCTTGAATACATAGACTTTTGATAACCCTTTAACCTTGAATATTAAAGTTTTACCTTATTTTGTATTGATTTTCAATGATTTACCATGTCAAAATATATTTTAACCTCATTTAGTGTTCATTTTCATATACTTACAAGATTAAGTTTGTATAAGTGGGATTAGCATACTTGCTGCTTGCGTGAGGCATGCGGAGGGCAAGCCGTTAGGCTTGGTGCGAAGTCCCTCGCCCATGCTAAAACCCTTGCCCAGGGGGTGGGCGGGTGGGGCGTAGCACCGTCAGCCCGTAGCACGCCGACCCGAGCGCAGCGAGGGACACGCCCAAAAAAACTTCAACACAAACATCTTTTGACTAACCTCATTAACATGGTAGAACTTTTTGTATACTTGTATGTTTTACAATGTATGCGTTCATTACGAGCCTTAAACCCCTATCTATGGAAATACAAAAAATACTTACTAAGCGGACTTGCTTTTGTGATGCTGTCCGCATGGTTTGCTACCCTGCCCGCACAAATTATCCGTAACGCACTAGACATGGTTAAAGATGAACTCTACATTTTGCGACTATGCCAAAATTTTACCGCATACCCTGATTTCTATCCACTTGTACAAAAAACGTTACTTCTTGCAGGCGGCGTAATTCTCTCTTTCGCTATCATCAGAGGCTGCTTCTTATTTCTAACCCGCCAAACCTTAATTGTAATGAGCAGACGCATAGAATTTGACCTCAAAAATGATATTTTTAACCATTTACAAACTCTAAGCACTGACTTCTATCGCAAATACAGTACAGGGGATATATTAGCACGAATTGGGGAGGATGTATCTCGAGTGCGCATGTACTTAGGTCCTGCGATTATGTACACAGCCAGCACGGTTACTATGTTTGTTTTTGTGTTAGCTACTATGCTTTCGGTCAATGTATGGCTTACTTTGATAGTTATCATTCCTTTACCTATATTGAGCATTTCTATTTATTACGTAAATACCTCTGTAAATAAACGCAGCGAACGCGTTCAGAATCAGCTCTCTACACTATCTACTTTTGTGCAAG
>JANWVE010000076.1 GCA_025057675.1 Bacteroidia bacterium | reverse complement strand
CATATATTTAGAAAATTCTTAACAAATTAAGTTGATTATTCGGCGGAAATATAATAAATTTGTGTTCATAAACTCTAATGTAAATTTGCATTGAACTGTAGTATAGTAAAAGTAGCTATCATGGCAAATGAGACAAATAAAAATGCACCTATCAATCAAATTATAGTAGGGGATAGTCTGTTAGTTTTGAAGAGTTTATGTAACAACAGTGTAGATTTAACTATAACTTCCCCTCCTTATTATCAACAAAGAGATTATAATAACGGCATAAATGGTATAGGTAATGAAGATAGTATAGAAGAATACATAGATAATATACTAAAAGTTTTTTTTGAATGTGTCAGGGTTACAAAAGATACAGGGACTGTAGTTTTCAACTTAGGAGATAAATATCTAGATAATGGTTTGACAATGCTACCCTATAAATTCGCTATAAAAGCAATTGAGAGTAAAAAAGTATTTTTAGTCAATCAATTAGTGTGGCATAAGCTTAATCCTACTCCAAGACAAGATAAGCGCAAACTGATACCATCTACAGAGCCTTTCTTTATTTTTGCTAAATCCAAAAACTATCATTTTGATTTAGACAGTTATCTAGATTACTCGTGCGAGTCTCAAACTAAAAAAAAAGTTACAAACAAATTAGGCAAAAAATATTTTGATTTAATAGAAAAATCTGACTTAACCGAGGTACAAAAAGAAAATGCAAAGCAAGCACTCAAAGAAGCTATTTTATCTGTACATAATGGCGAAATAGATAGTTTTAGAATGAAGATAAAAGGCATACATAAAGAAGCATACGGCGGAATGAGTGGTGGAAGAAATAATCAAATCCGCCATGACGGCTTTACTATTATAAGAATTACAGGTAACAAGCTTAAGAAAGATTTAATTGAAAGCCCAGTAGAGATTACTAAGGATAATCCTCACCCTGCAGTATATCCACTGTATATTATACAAGAACTCATAAAACTGCTAAGCAAACAAAATGACCTGGTTCTAGACCCTTTTTGTGGGAGTGGAACTACTTGCTTAGCTGCCAAAAATCTCAAAAGAAATTACTTAGGTATTGAAATCAATCCTTTATATGTAAAACTTGCTAATGAAAGGTTACTGAAAGCAGATTTTGGTCAGGAATTATTTTTATGACAGAAAAAAAAGTTCTAATAGAAGCATACGAGGTTGCTAAAAACTTAGACTTTAATACTATACCAGATATTGTCAAGCGGGATATAGACATACTTGTTGATAAGATAGATAAAAACAAATCTATTATTTGTGCTGTGGTAACAAGCTTGCTAAAGAAAATAGAAAATCCCAATCAGGACGTTCGTTTGCATAGAACAGACTTTGAAAACGGATACTCTGCAAGAACTTTAGATACCCAAGTAACTATCCCCTTTTTTAAGGAATACTTTCCTAGATATGCCAACAAAGAAAGTGCCTTCCTAACACTTGCTACAAGAGAACGAATTAAATGGACAAAATCAGAAGGACAAAATCTCAAAATTAGAGATAAGGAACTAAAAAATAGCTTCTTAAACATTTTCGAACAAATTCAAGAAGAGCAAGTAGATCCAAAAAATTATTTATACTACTTATTTGCAAAATTACTAAAAATATCAAAAAGAAATCAAAAAATACTGACAAACTCTATGATACAGAGCAAAAACCTAGAGATCGTTACCATAGATGTACTCATAGGAATGCTCCAGGAACATTTTAACTATAACGAAAAAGGAAGCTCTCGATTACCTGTGATATCTATCTATACAATCTATCAAATGCTCTTACCTAAATTTGAAAGATACAAAAAACAAAAAATTACTTCAGTTGCAATCACATACCTCGTCTGATAAACATACTTTGGGAGATATTGAAATTTATACATTGGACAACCAGCCTTTTGAAGTTGTTGAGGTTAAACATAATGTTCCAATAGACAAATACTTAGTTTTTGATGTTGTTAAAAAAACTGAAAGTGTAAAAATTAATAGATATTACATTCTAACTACATTCAAAGATGTATTTTCAAGCAAACAAACTGAAAACGAGATCATGAGTTATATTCTTGATATAAAGCGGTCTAAAAATCTTGATATCATTCCTAATGGGATTACCTCTACTCTGAAATATTACCTGCGATTTGTTGATAATTGCCAGGACTTTGTAAGACTGTATACGGAAAATCTTATCAACGAAGCAAAAATGTCAACTGAAATTAAACTTTCACATTTGGAGAGATGGACCGAAATACTTAGAAAGTTCAGCAAAATGATAGAAATCTAATTTTATTTAGCTTGCGTGAGGCATGCGAAGGGCGTGCGTCAGCACGGTGCACAGCGCAGCACCGAGCGTGAGCGCAGTAGCCCGACCCGAAGCGCAGCGAAGGGACACGCCCAAAAATAAAATTATTTTTTAGACTTAATAGAGGATCAAACCACTACTGGTACTGGGTATTTTGTAGATACATTAAACAGTGATAAAAAAAACAGTGATAAAAAGAAAATATAGACTTACACTTTGAAAGACTACTTCTCTACTTTTTCATCAGAAAAGCAAAACAAAATAACAAGCATAGTTTTTGCTATGAAAACGAATAATATTTTTTAACTTGGCAACTTATTGATTTTGATTAATGCGTTTTTGGCTCAATATAGTGCGGGGATTATGTATAACAACTTTAAGCTTTTGCACAAGCTATGCGCAATCTTTGCAATTATTTTTTCAGAAACATCCTACGGTTTATTATCAAGGTGAAAGTATAAATTTTGAGGTGTTTGTCAAAAACACGGCTGCTTATGCCCAGAAATTGATTGCGCCTACTCTCGGGGTGAACGTTTGGGCAAAACTCAAACACATGGGTACTAACACTGTAAAAGAATGTAAAGACATTAACACGCCTAACTATAATACACAAAGCATACGTAAAATGGTAATGGGAAACGTGGATAAATATGGAGTGGTTATTCCTCCTAATAAGTCTTTGTCTGTTTGGATAGAAATCCATTGGCAGCTAGGAAGCATACACCCTAATTTAAAAAATATACCTCAAGCTCAAAAAAGCAGTTACGCATACATATTAGAACCAGGTAAATACGAATTAGAAGTGCAATACTTACTAGATAATAACGGAAACATGCTCACCCAAACGGAATATTTTGAAGTTAATCCACCTTATCACACACAACAATATAAGGACTATCTACAAGCTTTACAACAAACTTTAGTTTTACCAGACACAGAGAAAAACTATACTGCCCTGACGCAGTTTTTAGATAAGTATCCGAACTCTCCATATAGCGACAACATATTCTCTCTACTAATAGATAGAGGAAATTTGCAGGACTTGTTTATTTCTACAAATCAATATGTGCAGTATTATTATCAAAGAATACAATATAGCAGAGACATTGCCCTAATGAACCGTTTAGCAAACTTTCAGATATTTTATGCAGCCACTAACTTTACAAAAAAAGACAGCTCATTCAGTGAAACGGAATTTTATTCTCAGTGTGCAAGGTTAATGAAGCAATATTATACCTCATTCTACTTAAACAACTTCTTACAAAACGGCAAGCTACGTGGAATTAAAATTTTTACCGAACTTGCACAAAAATTACAGTAAGGTATGTTATTCAAGCAAATAAAAGTCATAGCTTTTGTCCTGCTGATTTTGCTCGCCATGATCGGGGTATTTTTAATAGGGCAAAAAACAGGATCTAAAAACAACAAAACTTATTTTTTTAATCATGTAGAAATGGTTAAGGAAATTGCAGAACTGGGAACTTTAGAAGTCAAAGGGGTTGCTCAAACTACTATCACTAATATACAGGAAGACAATAGCTGGTTCAATTTTATCAAAAAGACTTTGATAGAAAAAACGGTTAATCTGAGCTTACCTTACACAGCTAAATACGGTATAGATATGCAAAGTGATAAATTTAATGTGGTAGAAAAAGAAACTGAAATTGAGGTTACTTTGCCCCCTGCTAAACTCCTATCTTTTGAAGGACACTTAGATCAAAAGCAAGGTATGATACAAAAAGGCTATTTCATCTTTCCTGATGAAAATGCCTTCAAAGAAGCAGAGCAGAAACTTTATTTAGAAAATAAAAAGAAACTATCTGAAAATAAGGAATATATCCAAAAAGCACAAGAAAAGGTAGTACAAGTATTGCAGAAATATTTCAAACCTTTTAATAAACCCGTGAAAGTTAATTTTGTTGAGTAATCGCATGGACACAACTTCAAAAATTCACGATTTAGACACTTTACAGTCTGAAATTATCCGATGGCGATTAAAGTCAGATGTAATTGTTTTTACTAACGGATGTTTTGATATTTTACATTACGGACACATAGAATATCTCGAAAAAGCTAAATCTTTGGGAGATAAGCTAATTGTAGCCGTAAATAGTGATGCATCTGTACAACGTTTGAAAGGTAAGCATAGACCTATTCAAAATCAGGTATCGCGTAGTAGGGTTTTAAGTGCTTTGCAGTGTGTAGACGCAGTTATTATTTTTGATGAGGATACTCCATATCAATTGCTCTCGTGCATTTGTCCTGATATTTTAGTCAAGGGCGGTGATTACACCGTGGAGCAGATTATCGGCAGAGAGTGGGCAAAAAAAGTTGAGATTGTTCCATTTGTAGAAGGGTACTCTACCAGTTTGATTGAACAAAAAATAAAACAAAGTTAAGCACAAAGTTATGTAAAGGGGGGTGGTCAGTACAAAAGTCTGTTTTTTTAGTGTATTTCGGTTTTGAATTTTTAATGTTTTTTGGGCGTGTCCCTCGCTGCGCTCGGGTCGGCGTGCTGCGGGCTTCACTTCGTTTCGGTGCTTCGCTGCGCTTCGCACTGCTGACGCACCCTCCGCATGCCTCACGCAGCAGCCTTGGAATATTTTACCTTGTTCGCATACATGCGTTTGCTTTACCTTGTTTGGGATTGATTATCAAACAATTACAAGATTAAAATTTTTTACCTTGTTTGAACTGCGGTTATTTTATCTTGCTTTTTACTCATTTTCAAGTATGTACAAGATTAAACGTTGAATACATGAACTTTTTACAACCCCTTGACCTTGAATACCTAAGTTTTACCTTATTTTCAATTGACTTTCAATGATTTACAAGGCTAAAATATTTTTTACCTTGTTTAATATTCATTTTCAGGTACTTACAAGATTAGATTTTGCATAAGTAGGCTTAGGTTACTTGCTGCGTGCGTGAGGCATGCGCAGGGCAAGCCGTCAGGCTTGGTGCGAAGCCCCTCGCCCACTCTCAAACTCTTGCCCAGGGGGTGGGCGGGTGGGGCGTAGCACCGTCAGCCCGCAGCACGCCGACCCGAGCGCAGCGAAGGGACACGCCCAAAATAAAATTAAATTTTAATCTCACTAAGAATAAAAACAGTTGCACTTCCAATTTCTCATTTTATTCTATTTTTGCACCCATAATATGAACATAGAGGCTTTATTCGAACACTTCAAAAATATAAACGTACTCATCCTAGGCGATGTAATGGTGGACGAATATATATGGGGTAATGCAACACGCATCTCTCCCGAAGCACCTGTACCCATAGTAAACGTAGAGAGAAATGAAATTCGTTTAGGCGGCGCAGCTAATGTAGCACTGAATATAAAAAGTCTTGCAGCCAAAGCTATTTTATGCGGCTTTGTTGGTAATGATTACTACGGCAAACAATTCTATGATTTGTTAGATAAAGAAAATTTATCTCATGAGGGAGTTTTTACTTTACAAAATAGAAAAACAACCGTAAAAACAAGAGTTATTGCTCATCATCAGCATTTATTACGTATAGACGCTGAACAAACTGATATCGTACCTTATGAAGCACAACAAAAACTATATGCTTTTGTACAGAATAGAATTAAGCAAGCTGATATAATCATTTTTGAAGACTACGACAAAGGGGCTTTAGACCAAGATTTTATTAAAAAAACCATACAGTTAGCTAAGGAAAATCAAGTTCCAGTGGTGGTAGATCCTAAATTCAGGAATTTTCTAGCGTATCAAGGATGTACTTTGTTTAAGCCAAATTTGAAAGAGCTTAAAGAGGCTTTGCATGTCTATCCCAACCCCCGAGATAAAGATGATATAAAAGTCGCTATCCATAAAGTTTTAGAAGCAATAAATTGCGAAAATGTAATGATTACATTAAGCGAACACGGTGTAGCAGTAGGAAATAGAGAGACTTTTTACTATGTACCTGCCCACGTTCGCAAAATTGCGGATGTATCAGGAGCGGGAGATACCGTTATCAGCGTTGTTGCACTGTGTATGGCACTAAAATTGCCCCTTGAGTACGTTGCAGAACTTTCTAACTTAGCTGGGGGTTTAGTATGTGAAGAGGTTGGGGTGGTACCTATTAACGCAGAAAAATTAAAAAAAGAAAGCCAAAAGTTGTTTCACATTAAGGTAGAGTAATATGTCATCAGAAATGAATAATTCTCAAAGATTTAATCTGAGTTCGGGAACTTACTGGGAAGAGGTTGTAGGATATAGCCGATTGGTCAAGGTGGGTAACCTCATTGAAGTTGCAGGCACTGCATCTGTGGATAGTGAGGGGAACATCATTGGAAAAGGCAGCTTTTATGAACAAACCAAATTTATTCTGCAAAAAATAGAAAATGCACTCAAACAAGCTAATGCAAGTATCAAAAATGTAGTGCGCACTCGCATATATGTAACTGATATTACTAAATGGCAGGATGTAGGAAAAGCCCACGGTGAATTTTTCAGAGACATAAAGCCTGTAACAAGCATTGTGGAAGTACAAAATCTAATTCACCCTGACTTGTGGGTAGAAATAGAAGTAACCGCAGTTCTGTACTAAAAAGCTTTAATAACTTACAAATCAAGTTTTTATTCTTGGGCGTGTCCCTCGCTGCGCTCGGGTCGGCGTGCTGCGGGCTGCGCTATCGCTTCGGTGCTTCGCACTGCTGACGCACCCTCCGCATGCCTCACGCAAGCCACATTTTGATGTTTTACCTTGTTTTCATACCTACATTTGCTTTATCTTTTTTAATCTTGATTATCAAACACTTACAAAGTTAAATTTTTTTACCTTGTTTGAATTACATTCGTTTTACTTTGTTTTACATTGATTTTCAATCACGTACAAGGTTAAACCTTGAATGTATGGACTTACTATAACCCCTTAATCTTGAATACGCCATTTTTGCCTTATTTTCAGTTCATTTTCAATGAGTTAGAATATTAAAATTGAGTTTTACCCTGTTTGATATTCATTTTCAATTACTTACAAGGTAAAGCTTTGATTAAGGGGGATTAGCGTATTGGCTGCGTGCGTGAGGCATGCGGAGGACAAGCCGTCAGGCTTGGTGCGAAGCCCCTCGCCCACTCTCAAACTCTTGCCTAGGGGGTGGGCGGGCGGGGCGCAGCACCGAAGCGTCAGCGTAGCCCGCAGCACGCCGACCTTGCTTGCATGAGCACAGCGAAACGCAAGCAAGGACACGCCCAAAAAATTAAAATTTAATTTTTGAAGATGACTTTTGTATGTAATATACGTTACATTTGCATAAAGAAAAAAATTTGGAGATGTTCTATCAAATAATTAGTTTTGAAGTACAAGATTAAACTTTCTTACAAGTCTATGCGAGGTGTAAACAAAGTAATTATCGTAGGTACAGTGGGAAGAGACCCCGAAGTAAAAACATTTGAAAACGGCGAAATCGTTACTTTTTCATTAGCTACCAACGAAGTATATAAAGATAAAAACGGTAATACAGTAGAAAAAGTGGAATGGCATAACATTGTTATCGGTATTCCGAACATGTGCGAGATAGCTAAAAAGTATGTAAAAAAAGGTGATATCATATATGTAGAAGGTAGAATGTCTTCCCGCCAGTATGAAAAAGCCGAGTTTCCAGGTGCTAAATTTACAGCATACGAAGTTAAAGTCAACGCGCTAACCCTCATCAGCTCAAAACAAAGAAATAATGAAAATAATCAAAATACTGAAAACTCTTCTAATGAGTCCACAAGTGTACAACCTGACATTCCTAACGAAACAGATGATTTGCCATTCTAATAAAAAGTGCTTAAATTTGCACTACCTTGATTACTGAAGATCCACTATCGTGTTTGCTGAATATTGCAATTCAAATTGTGATATTCAGCTTAGAAGACGCTATAACCATAGTAGCTATACTCGTTTTGCTTTTTTTCTCCTCACTTGTATCTGGTTCGGAGGTTGCGTTCTTTTCTTTAACTCACCAACAAATAGAGAGCTTTAAAGATAGTAAGAGCCGTAAAGAAAATAAAATACATCGGCTACTGCATAAACCCAAAGAACTTATTGCTACTCTACTTATTCTTAACAACTTCATTAACATTATTATTGTCATTTTAGTAGCGATATTAGCAGAAAAATATTTAGTGAGTTATCTGCGTCTTTCAGCTTGGCAACTCTTTGTAGTAGAAACAATTTTAACTACATTGATTATCATTTTTGTTGCAGAGGTAACCCCTAAAGTGTATGCTTCGCAAAGAAACATCCAATTCGCAAAGCACACAGTATATATTCTAGATTATGGACAAAAAATCTTTAAGCCCTTTGTGTATGTATTAGTAGCAGGGGCTAACTGGTTTGAAAAAGTCAAAGATAAGCAAAAACAAAAAGAAATAGACACTCAGGAACTTATTGATGCCATCAATCTTACCTCTGACCATGATACACCTATTGAAGAGAAAAAAATTCTCAAAGGAATTGTCAATTTTGGCAACATTATGGCTCGCCAAGTAATGACCCCGAGATTAAACATAGTCGCTCTGCCGATTGACGCCCCTTTTAGTAAAGTATTACAAAATATCCGAGAAAATCGCTATTCACGGATACCTGTGTATAAAGATAAAGACAGGCGAGAGGACATTCAAGGAATACTCTATGTCAAAGATATATTGCCTTACATTCATCAAGGGGATGATTTTGCGTGGCAAAGCCTATTACGCGAACCTTACTTTATCCCAGAAACTAAGAAAATTGATGACCTTTTTTATGAGTTCAAACAAAAACACGTTCATTTAGCGATTGTTGTAGATGAATACGGAGTAGTAGTGGGTCTGGTAACAATGGAGGATGTAATTGAGGAAATTGTTGGAGAAATTCATGATGAAGCAGAGGAGATAGAGAACTTTTATACCAAGGTTAATGATACGACTTATTTATTTGATGCTAAAACAAGCCTAACAGATTTTTGCAAGGTTCTTAATCTTGAACCTGAGATTTTTAACGAAATAAAGGGCGAAACCGAAACTTTGGGTGGATTATTGTTAGAAAGACATGGCCGTATGCCTGCTAAAAACTATCAATTTACTTTTCAGAATTTAAAGTTTATTGTCGAAGCGGTTAGCAAAAGGAGAATTGTACGCATAAGGGTGATTATTTTACAAGCTATGCAGACTGAAGAAGCACAGAAATAGATTACACTAATTGACTACAAAAGCTGATATACGTGTAGTATTCAGTTTAGTTTTGATATATTTTTTTGGGCGTGTCCCTTCGCTGCGCTTCGGGTCGGCGTGCTGCGGGCTGCGCTATCGCTTCGGTGCTTCGCTCTGCTGCGCACTGCTCACGCACCCTCCGCATGCCTCACGCACGCAGCAAGTAACCTAAGCCTACTTATGCAAAATCTAATCTTGTAAGTTTCTCAAAATGAACACTAAACAAGGTTAAAATATATTTTAACCTTGTAAATCGTTCAAAATCAATACAAAATAAGGTAAAATTTGCGTATTCAAGGTCAAAGGTTTGTGTAAAGTTGATATATTCAAAATTTAACTTTGTACATGCTTGAAAATGAAAATTAAACAAGGTAAAGCAAGAATATGCATAAAAACAAAGTAAAATATCAAAAAAACCGCTGCGTGAGGGATACGGAGCATGCCGTCAGGCAGTGCGCAGCGAAGCGAAGCACCGAAGCGAACGCGCAGTGCGCAGTAGCCCGACCCGAGCGCAGCGAGGGACACGCCCAAAAAAATAACAACCCAACCCATAAAATCATTTATCAAAAATATGATTGTTCTACCACTCCATGTTATAGATTACACGTTTGGGCATGGATAGATTTTGCAGTAATCTTTGCGTTTTACCATCATCAAAAAGAACTGTATATGTTCCTTCAACAAAGCTACAAAAAGCATACTCACCTTGTTCATTAGTATAAGTAGTTATCCCAAGCTCTATAATGGTAACTTTAATATTAGGTAAAGGGTTCTGACTTTTATCTATTATCTTACCACGCAAAGAACTTTTATACCACAAAGGTTGAGTATCGTACATAAATGATTGGTATTGATACATGTGAGCACTTTGAGAATACACATTTGTGAGAGAAATAATAGCATAAGCACATAGACTAATGTATACTATGAGCCACATTCTGAATTTTTCACGATCGATAAGTAAAAAAATTACATACATCATTTTGATTTTAGATTTGTATATACAGTCAACATATTTTTACGCTAATGTTGCAAGAATGTTAAATAAATATTGCTCTAAAAAGTATATGCACGTAAAAATATCGTTCAAGTATTTATTTTTATTCGGGATGTATCATTAAGCCGTACTTCATGACGTAATAATGAAAATTCATCATTATCCAAGGTACGCCTCGTAAAATGGTAATAAGTCCTAATAACAGTAAAATGATAGACGCAATATAATGCAAACCTAAACGAAATTTAGTAGTTAGTTTGTGTGTCAGAAAACCGAGTAAAAGTAACGGTAGAACAGTACTTAAAGCAAAAATAAACATCGTCCATACCGATGATTGAATATTGGGTTTAGAAGCAGCATACGCAACAAATCCCCACAGTAAGGTACAAGGTAAAAAACCTGTCAAAAAGCCAAGGTACAACCCTGAAAGATAGTTTTTGTCTTGAATAAAAACCCTGAATAATCTGACAAAAAATTTATTCTCACCGCTTATAACGCTCCATTTGGGCAAAATACGCACACTTTGCAATGCAATAACAATCATTATACTACCTGCAATAATGCTAATCAGGTTTTGTATTATACTATTCTCACCATAGTATAATAAAATCCTACTCAAAACTCCACTAAGAAGCCCCCAAAAAGTATA
This sequence comes from Bacteroidia bacterium, assembly GCA_025057675.1. Classification (GTDB taxonomy): domain Bacteria; phylum Bacteroidota; class Bacteroidia; order JANWVE01; family JANWVE01; genus JANWVE01. Next base: position 2,109 of record JANWVE010000076.1, on the reverse strand, counting down.
AATAAATACCCGTCCTATGTGATAAGCAATTTGTTTCTGCCATGTATTAGGTTGAGTAGACAAGTGAGCTACAAACCCTCCACACATGCCTACACAATGCGCTAATGATGAAAATAAACCCGCGGTAAAAATAGCTATCCAGTCCAAAATAGCGCAAAAATAACCAAACATTTATACAACAAAGGAACTTTACAAAACGTTTTTCTCTTAATTAAAGCAAAGTTGTACAGATGATATGATATACATCACTCGAAAGGTGCATTTTAGTGCTACTCATAAAATGTGGAACGACCACTGGACACCTGAACAAAATCAAGCATACTATGGCTTATGTGCTAATGAAAACTGGCATGGACACAACTACGTTTTAGAAGTAACTCTCGTTGGTACAATCAATCCACAAACAGGATACGTGATTGACTTAAAGTACCTTAAAAACATATTAGAAACGCACATTATAAGCAAAGTAGACCACAAAAACTTAACTCTTGATGTAGACTTTATGAAAGGGACTATTCCTAGTACAGAAAACTTTACGGTGCGAGTATGGCAAATACTCTATCCATTGCTTAACTTTCCTAATGCCAAGCTGTATGAAATTAAAATGTACGAAACAGAACGAAATTGGATAACTTATCGCGGTGAATAACGTTCAAATCTTGATATTGTAATACACACTTAGTCTGTTCTTGGTATTACATTATTACTGAAAAATTAAGTTAAACAGATAATTCTAATTACAATGACAAAAATTCTTAATGGCAAATCACAGCAATCGGAGGTAGAAATTGAGTTCATAGGTGATAATCACCTTAGCGCCAACATGGACACTCCTCTCAAGCCCGATGCCTTTTCCCTTACTGATGAGGTTAAAGTGGCTTTGATTGAGCAAAAATTTCGCGAAATTATGGACATACTAGGATTAGATTTGAATGATGACAGTCTTTCGGGTACTCCTCATAGAGTAGCCAAAATGTATGTCAAAGAGATATTCTCGGGTCTAAATCCTAAAAATACTCCTAAAATTTCTCTTTTTGAAAACAAATACCAATACAACCAAATGTTGGTAGAGAAAAATATTACTGTTTTTTCTCATTGCGAGCACCATTTTGTACCTATTTTGGGAAAAGCTCATGTGGGGTACATATCCTCGGGTAAAGTAATAGGTTTATCAAAGTTAAATCGTATTGTGGATTATTTTGCTAAACGCCCACAAGTTCAAGAGCGGTTAACCTGTCAAATTGCCAACTATTTATCGGAAGTACTTGAAACTGAAGATATAGCAGTTGTAATTGATGCTAAACATCTTTGCGTAGCTACAAGAGGAATTAAAGATACAACTAGCAGTACAGTTACCTCTATTTTCAAGGGTAGGTTTCAACAAAATGAAGTAAAAAAAGAGTTTTTACAGTATTTAGAGTTCAAGACTGAAGCTTTTTAGAAAAAAGTTATCAGATTTGTATTCTAATTCTAATAGTGTGTAGTACAAACTTAATTCAGTTTCTTGGGCGTGTCCTTGTGGGCGTTTCGCTACGCTCATGCCCACAAGGTCGGCGTGCTACGGGCTGCGCTATCGCTTCGGTGCTTCGTTTCACTCCGCACTGTGCTGATGCACCCCCTCCGCATGCCTCACGCAAGTAGAACGCAGAACCAATCCATGTATTCAAAACTTAATCCTGTAAGTATCTGATAAGTATCTGAAAATCAATCTTAAACAAGGTAAAAATATATTTCAGCCTTATAAACTCTTGATAATCAATTGAAAATAAGGTAAAACTTCGGTATGCAAGGTTAAAGGAGTACGATAAGCCCATTTATTCAAGGTTTAACCTTATAGGCTTGAAAGTGAACACAAAAAAGGTAAAGCGAGCTTAATTCAATATGAGTGACATTTTTCAGATGTTTTTTCAGATACAAAAAAACTGTACTTTTGTACAGTATGAAAAAAAACAAAATAAATACAGGTCTCTTTTTCACTGTTGAAAGAAACATTAAGTAAGGCAAGCATACAGATTTTTTATAACACTGATAGACTGATAGAAAGTTTTTTAAGAAATAAAGGAAAAATTACGGTCAGAAGTTTGTCCAGATACTGTGGTGAATATAGTT
>JANWVE010000075.1 GCA_025057675.1 Bacteroidia bacterium | reverse complement strand
CTTGTCGGCATCTGAAATTGCTGAACTAAAGTTGTAAATGCTGTACAAAAATACCGAGATTCCTCGGTATTTACAACCTTGTCGGCATCTGAAATTGCTGAACTAAAGTTGTAAATGCTGTACAAAAATACCGAGATTCCTCGGTATTTACAACGAATGGGAAGCAAAACTTTTTGTGCAAACATTGCAAATACTACACAAAGACATAGAGATTTCTTGATATTTACAACCGTGGGACAATACTTAACCTTGAATTACACTGCTTTTACTTTGTTTAAGGTTCATTTTCAGATACTTACAAAGTTACGTTTGATATAGTAAGCTTAGTTTATTAGCCGCTTGCGTGAGGCATGCGAAGGGTGCGTGAGCAGTGCGTAGCGTTAGCGAAGCACCGAAGCGTAAGCGCAGCCCGCAGCACGCCGACCCGAAGCGCAGCGAAGGGACACGCCCAAAAAATCTTCTTCATAAAATCAATACATCAAATTTAATACTTATTACTTTGTGTTAAACTTATCCCGTACTTTGAGAAAATTTTGTATAGTTTTCCAGGCTTTTCTTTTGAAATCAATACTTTCTACCATTTGAAGTAAAGAAGGAATACACTCAATTCTCTCTTTGGACACGCCTTGTACGTTAAGCCACTGCTCAATATTTTTAGGGATATTATCTTGCATATAAAAAATAAATTGGGGCGGATTAAGAAAAGTAATCTCAGGATTTTGTATAACCTCCTCCACATTTAAGGCAACAACTTGGTCAAGCGAATACTTAAATCCTTTGAGAATTATATCTTCAAATAACTGCCGATGCGACTGCGGCATCCAATCAGGAATGACATGTTTGTAATGTAACAAAAAAACTAACGGGGCATCCTTTTTATACAAAGCATACTCAAAAAAAGGCTTTTGAACTACTTTACCGCTCCTTTTACTGAGTAACAAAATCAAGGTTTCGTATTCAAATAAATGAAGCATAAAGACTCTCTCGAAAATATACCATTTTTATTTTTTACAGAATAATTCCTATAATCAGCATGTCATCTGTCTGAGGGTTGCCTTTTCGCCAGTCAGACATATATTTTTGAATATATCGCAATTGTTCTTGTGCAGGCATAGCATAAATATCCTCTAACAAGTTAGTAAATTGCTTACGAGAGAATTTTTTTCCCTCTTCACCGCCAAATTGGTCTGTAACTCCATCTGTGAACATATACAAAGCATCTTTGGGATTAAACTGTATTTCGTATGTCTTGAAAGTGTATTCATGCTCTCCACCGATAGGTACTCTGTCTGTTTTATGTTCTTGAATTTGTCCGTTTTGAAAAATATACAAAATGTGATTAGCTCCTGAAAATTGAATATGCTTTGTAGGAAGGTGAATTCTACACAAAGATATGTCCATTCCATCTTGAATAACCCCATATTCATCTGTGGGATTACTTTGCAACGTTTTTCGAATGGAATTATGTAGTTCAGTGATAATTCTGCCTGTGTCGTATATTTTATATTCGCTGACAATGTTGTGTAACAACATGCTTCCAATCAAAGACATAAATGCACCAGGAACACCATGCCCTGTACAATCTCCCGCAGCAATGAAGAAATACTCTCCTACAGGTAAAGCCCAGTAAAAATCTCCGCTTACAATGTCCTTTGGTGAGAAAAATATAAAAGAATTCGGAATAAACTTGTGAATATCCACAATATTGGGCATCATTGCAGACTGTATCCGCTTTGCATACTGAATACTATCTTGAATATCTTTATTTTGTTGTTCAATCAGCTGTGTGCGTTCGTGTATAACTTGCTCTAATCCTTCGTATAAAAAGGCGTTATCCAGCATATTAGCCGCTTGGTCGAGCAATAATTTGAGGTAAGTAAAGTGTTCATTTGTAAAATAGTCTGTTTTTTTAGTTTTCTCTGCATATAGAGTTGCAATAATCTCATTCTTGTAGATAATCGGAAAGATGATAAAAGAAGCCACCTTATTATTTTGAATGTAAGGGTCGTTCTTGTACTCAGGGTTCTGAATGGCGTTTGACTCTATAATTGTTTTTTTTTCTTTGTATGCTTGGGCGATCAGTTCTTGGGGTAGGGGTGGTTCTTGGGGGTAGGTGTATTGTTCATTTTGGAGTACAATGTGTTTGTTCAAGTTAGCTTGATAAGGAGCGAATAAGATGCTTACCTTGTCTAATTGTAGGTAATTCACGATCTCCTCAATGAGGGCTTGTGCTAATTTGGACACTTTAATTTCATGAGTTAGTGCAGAGGTAGATTGGTTTATTCGTTCTAAAACGGCAATATGTTTTTTAAATTTAACGTCTAAAAAATAGCTTTTAGCCGCTTCTTGGACGGTGAGTTTTAGGTCTGTGGCATCCCAAGGTTTGGGGATGTATCGGTAGAGTTTAGCCTGGTTGATGGCATTGACTACTGAGTTCATAGTGGCTTGACCTGTAAGTAGTATATTGCGTGTATCAGGGGAAACACGATATACTTCTTTAAGCAGTTCGTCCCCTTTCATACCCGGCATAAGTTGGTCAGAGATAAAAACAGGAATTTCTTTACCTTGTTTTATTAGGTCATCAATTAGTTCAAGAGCTTCTTCTCCGCTTTCTGCGGGTTCTATAAAAAACTCATCGCCCAGAGAGAGTTCTAATTCTTTGGATAGACTGTCTAAAACTACTTTTTCATCGTCTACGCAAATGATAACAGGCTTAGGCATAAACGTAGCAAAAATACAACAAAATACAGTGGTATAACTAATTTGATTTTTTATATTTTTTATTTTTTGGGCGTGTCCCTCGCTAACGCTCGGGTCGGGCTACTGCGCACTACGCTATCGCTTCGGTGCTACGCTACCGCTCCGCACTGCCTGACGGCATGCTCCGTATCCCTCACGCAAGCGGTATTTGGATGTTTTACTTCATTTTTATGCGTATCCTTGCTTTACCTTGTTGAATAGTCATTTTCAATAACTTACAAGGTAAAATTTTTTTATTTTGTTTCAAAGGTTCTTGCTTTACTTTGCTTCGTATTTATTTTCAGATACTTACAAGATTTAACCTTGAATACATGGACTTTTATAGCACCTTAACCCTGAATACTCAAATTTTAACTTTTTTCAATTGATTTTCAATAACTTACAAGGTTAAAATTTGTTTTTATATTGTTTAGTACTCATTTTCAGGCACTTACAAGAATAAGTTCTTATAAGTGGGATGAGTTTGATAGCTGCTTGCGTGAGGCATGCGAAGGGTGGGCGTTAGCCCAGTGCGAAGCCCCTCGCCCACGCTTTTACTCTTGCCCAGGGGGTGGGGCGTAGCACCGTTAGCCCGTAGCACGCCGACCCGAGCGCAGCGAGGGACACGCCCAAAAAAGTATTACAGATTAAACCTTACTTTGTATCCCCTCAACCTTTCTAAAAAATAAATAGAAGCCTTACACTATCAAAATTACTATTCACATTTGAGCATGATGACCATGTCGTTCCTTACAGGTGTGCCTATCTCCAAAGATTGACTGACTACTTTACCTTGTCCTTCGTAAATAACTTTTACCTTCATATTTTCTAACAGATAAAGTGCATCTTTAAGCGTCATACCTTTGAGATTAGGAATAACCTTGTTATATATACTGATTTTATCAGAGGTGATTTTTACTGCTTTTCTACCTGGTATTACAGTACTACTTACCCAAACACCCGTATCCGCACTTTGATAGGGAATAGAGAGCTCATTATAGATAGTCCGTAAATCTTTGGCAAAAGCTTTTTTCACTGTGGGAAGTTCCGCACTAATGTTGTTTTTTATGTCCTTAAACTCTTGGGTTTTTTGGTTCATAGCAAAAAGCTGATTAGCAATTTGCTGAAACACAGGAGCGGCCACAGCGGCACCATAAAATCCCTCTTGGGGTTCATCTAAAAGGACGTATATGCTATACACAGGATTTTTAGCAGGAAAGTAGCCTACAAAAGAAGCTTCATACGTTTTTTGATACTGACCATTGACTACTTTTTGCGCTGTGCCTGTTTTACCCGCTATGACATAATTAGGATTGTAAATGTTTTTAGCTGTACCTCGCTGCACTACCCCCTCTAACATTTTTTGAATAATAGATAAGCTTTCTTTGCTGCAAATAGGTTCTCTGGACACTTGTACAGGATATCTACGAATAACTTTTGTAGTTTTTCTAATCTCCTCTACGAGCATAGGTTTTACGCGATAACCTCCATTAGCGATAGCATTGTAAAAGGTAAGAATTTGTAATGGTGTCAGTTTTACATTATAGCCCGTAGATAGCCATGGAAGAGTAGTAGCGTTCCACAAGCGTTTATCTTCTGGTTTAATAAAATACGGAGTAGGTTCGCCAAGTATTTCTATACCCGTGGGTTCTGTTAATCCAAAACGTTCTAAATGGTTAAAAAACTTGATAGGGTTTTTAGCGTAGTACTTCTGTACCATGCGCGCGTGGTAGATATTACTGGACTCTTCAAAAGCTTTTTGTGCTGTAAGTGTGTAATGAGGTTTTGTATCGGTCATAGTGCGGTCGTAGAATTGCCATTTTCCTGGACCGGTTTGCAAAGTTTCTGCGCTGGTAATATATTTATCTTCAATGCAAGCAAGCATGCTTGCGAGCTTGAAGGTAGAACCTGGTTCTATGGGCTGTGCTAACGCATATTGATATATTTCAGGATAGTTAGCGACTGCCCTTAGCTTTCCCGTTTTGACTTCCATAACAATAGCCACCCCGTATTTAGCTTGTGTATTTTTGACAGCTTGTTTTAGTGCTTGGTAAGAAATATCTTGAATTTGAACATCTAAGGTAGTAACTACATCATATCCGTCAACGGCTTCTATCTCACCTGCTTCCATGACGGGTTGGAATTCTGTACCTATTTTTTGCATGATTTTTTTACCCTCTGTACCTGATAATTCTTTATTAAAGGCGTATTCTATTCCTGTACCTAAGAGTTTGTGATTAGTGTCGTAGTAAATTTGTCCGATAGTTTTGCGGGCAAGGCTATCGTAAGGATATGTTCTTAGTTCTTTTTTCTCAAAGCGGATTCCTGTATTGGCAGTTTTATATCTGAAAAAAGGCCACTTTTTGAGGCGCTCTTTTTCATCAAAGGAGAGTGCGCGTTTACTAATTGTGTAATAAGCCTTTTTACTATATCGTGCTTTAAGTAGTTGTTCGCGGTATTCTTTTTTTGTGGCGTCGCCAAAAAAACGAGATAAACTATCCGCTAATGAGTCCAAGCAATTATGAAAATAACGCAAGCTATCTTTTCCTTTGGGAAAGCGAGTGTCCCAAGTAAGCACAAAATAAGGGGTACTGATGGCTAATATAGCATTATTTTGTCCTAGAATATTTCCTCTACCTGCTTCTATAAGTTCCTCTTTAATGATATTTTGAACTGCTTTTCTCTTCCACTTTTCGTTATTGATGAATTGTAGATTGATAATTTGCGTCACAATAACAATAGCGAACAAACAAACAAGTGCAAATACTATTTTACTTCGAGCCGTGATTTTTTTATTGGTATACATAATTGGTCGAAGGCTTGATGCTACAAAAATAGCATATTTTGCAGTGAAGCAAAAAAGTTAATGTTATGTATTATTATCAGAGGGCTACGTGTTTTTTTGGGCGTGTCCTTGTGGGCGTTTCGCTGCGCTCATGCCCACAAGGTCGGCGTGCTGCGGGCTGACGGTGCTGCGCCCCCACCCGCCCACCCCCTGAGCAAGAGTGAAAGCGTGGGCGAGGGGCTTCGCACCAAGCCTGACGGCTTGCCCTCCGCATGCCTCACGCAAACTGCCCATAAACTAAGTCCACTTATACAAAATTTAACCTTGTAAGTATCTGAAAATGAATGCTAAACAAGGTAAAGTTTATTTAATCAGGGTTAAAGGGGGTGTAAAGTCCATACATTCAAGGTTTAATCTTGTACATGATTGAAAATCAATGCGAAACAAAATAGAAACAGTATAAATAAAACAAAGTAAAAAACTTTAACCTTGTAAGTACTTGATAATGAAAATCAAATAAAGTAAAGCAAACGCACGTATGGAAATAAGGTAAGACATCAAAATGCAGCTTGCGTGAGGCATGCGGAGGGCGTGCGTCAGCACGGTGCGGAGCGCAGCGAAGCACCGAAGCGATAGCGTAGCCCGCAGCACGCCGACCCGAGCGCAGCGAGGGACACGCCCAAAAAATCCAGAGAAATAAATATACCTCCTACATGTCAAAAATTGAAAGATAAAGAAACCAAAGTTCCTTGCTCAGAATAGTAATTTAGTTCTGCTTTGAGCTGTTGAGCAAAACCTTTAATGAGTTTACTTCCTAAAGATTTACTTTGGTCGGGATTAAAATCTTTGGGTAGCCCTTTACCATTGTCTTTAATAAATAATGTACATTTTCTTTCTTTTACCTCTGTCCATACCTTGATAATTCCTTTCTGGTGAGGCTCAAAAGCATACTTGATACTATTAGTAACTAACTCATTGATAATTAGCCCACAAGGAATAAGCGTGTCAATGTCTAACTTAATAGGAACGATATCCGTTTGTAGTAAAATTTGCTTTTTATCTAATTCGTAACTTTTTTCAAAGTAAGTCATCAATTTTTCAATGTAGTCCTTAAAATCAATGGCTTCTAAGTTATCTGCTTGGTAAAGTTTTTCATGAATAATAGACATTGCATAAATTCTGTCTTGGCTATTTTTTATTAGTTCATCTATATTGTTTTTAGATAAGTGTGCTTGAAGGTTGAGCAAACTAGATATGATTTGCAAATTGTTTTTTACTCGGTGATGTATCTCTTTGATTAGTAATTCCCTGTGATGTAAAGATTGTTCAATAATAGCATTTTTTTGTTTAATCTCATTATGATGCTTGCGTTTTGTATGATACAGATATAAAAGAGAAGCACTTATGACAAAGAACAGAGATAATCCTGCCATAGCCATTTTTGTTTTGAGTTCGCTCTGTTTTCTTTGGTTTTCTTTGAGCATGTTTTGATGTTTTAGAGAGTCTATGCTGCGTTGCTTTTGAGCAGCTTCATAGCGCGTTAAAAGTTCATTTATTTTTTCACTTACTTCAATATTATGGATAGAGTCCTTGTACTTGATATATTGTAAGAGATAAAAATAAGCAGAGTCCATTTCTTTTTCTTTTGCATAGTATTTAGAAAGTTCATACAAAGCATGAACTAAATTGTTTTTATCTTTACGTTGAGAAGCGTTTTTAATTACTTCCCAGTAAGTTGTTTTAGGGTCTATTATTGTATGATTTTTTGTTAATTCAGATACACACGAGGCTAAATGCATTTTTGCTGCATTTATGCCATTGATATCTTGATAGCTGGTATATGCTTCAAGTGTTTTTTGAGCGTAGCGTACAGCAGAGTCATATTCTTTTTTAGCGTAAAAGACCTTACTCAAGTTGCCGTATGCTGTTGCCAGCATTCTGGGTTTATTGTATTTCTTTTTGATGGCAAAAGACTCTCTGAATTTGGCTTCTGCGGAGTCGTATTTTTTTTGTTTGAAGTAAATTTCACCAATGTTATTTATAGCTTGCGCGTAGGACTCTTCGTACTTGTACTTTATAGCCAGGTCAGCAGATTGCTTGTAATAACGCATAGCCTCTTTGAATTGATTTTGGTCAGAGAAGACATTTCCGATATTGTTGAGTATAGTTATTTGATTTTTAATATGATTAGATTTTTCGTTTTCTGCAAGTGCTTTGAGATAGTATTCTATGGAGAGGTCATATTTAGCCATCAGTTTATAGACAAAAGCGATGTTGTTGTATGCACCCGCTATACCTGCGGAGTATTTTTGCTTTTGGTTAATTTGTAAATTCTTTTGATAGTAAAACAAAGCACTATCATAATTTCCTAGACGTTTGTGGGCTACTCCAATTAAAGTAGCAAAATAGGCGATATTGGCTGAGTCTGTCTGTACTATACTTTCTTTGTGGGCTATATGTGCGTAGTATAAGGATTGTAGAGGGTTAATTTCTAAATAGTGTTTAGCTAGGCTATCACACTCATGTATTTGCTTAGTGTAGCTGGCTTGTTGGGCATAGAGGGCATATAAAGTAGAAAGGGCTAATATGTGATATATAGATTTCACGAAGGCTAATTTATGAAAAAAATTATTAAATAGATATTTTTTGAAAAATAGTTTGAGTTATGCTTGCAATTGTGTATATATTACTTTGAGTTTAGTGGATTTTTGATGAGTAGGGTTTTATTTTTTAGGCGTGTCTCTTGCTGCGCTTCGGGTCGGTATGCTGCGCCCCGCCCGCCTCCTGGAAAAGAGTGAAAGTCTAAACGGGGGACTTTGCACCATGCTGACGCACGCCGACCTTGTGGGCATGAGCCCATGCGAAACGCCCACAAGGATACGCCCAAAAAGAGAATTACAATACAAACCTTAACCCACAAAAAATCTTATCTATACCGCTTGCGTTTTCAAATAAAGTATTATTTTTGCAGCCCTTATGGCAAGAGAGTGTGTTATTACAGGCAAAAAACCTCGCGTGGGTAACAACGTTTCCCATGCAAATAACAAAACAAAACGTAGATTTGATATTAACTTACAAACTAAAAAGTTCTACATCCCCGAAACAGGAGAGTGGATTACCCTTCGGCTTACCGCAAGGGCTATCAAAACTATATCTAAAAAAGGTATCAGTGAAGTTCTTAAAGACCTTAAAAAGAAAGGCTACGAGCTAATTTGATGAAGGTATTTTGTAGGTTTTTTATCTATCTGCTGTTAGGTTTTTATCTTAACAGTAGTTTTTTATTCTCTCAACCTTTAATATCTGCATCAGAACTGTGGAACAAACCCGATGCAAACTTTTTCAAAAAAAAACGGAATGAACTATGGCATTTACTGCCACAAAAAAGTGTAGCTATACTTTTCTCCGAAGACCCCGATTTTTTTTATCTCACAGGCTGTAGATTAGAAAATAGCACCCTTTTTATATTCAAAGAACTACAAACTTTTGATAATACCAGTCAAAACGAATTTTTGTTTATCCCTGAACCAAAAACAACCCAAAAAATGGAGTTAGAATATACTCAACCTAACGAATGGATAGAAAAATTTAGTGGCGTTAAAACTATTCTACCTCATTCCACTTTCTTAAAAAGTGATTTTGAAAGCAAAAAGTACGATAAAATCTTACTTAATACACAATATGCTAACTCACCAATAGCCGAGGAAATAAAAAAACGTTGTGCCATAGAACATAGTTTTAACCCTATTCTCAAAAGATTTTTAATAAGGATACAAGACGCTAATTTTGACTATTTTACCAAAAACATCAAAAACGAACTAATAGCTGCATTATCTTATTATCCTGATTTACGTAACAACGAGCTATTACTTTTATCCTTGCAGGTTAAAACTCCCGTAGAATGGGAGGGGCTTCAAAAACGCATTACACAATATAATACAGATACCTATTCTTTATCGGATTTTATGGCACATTTACACCAAAATAAGGACGAAAATGAACTATTTTTAATAAAAAGAGCGACCACTATATCAAATATTTGCCTAATAGATATGATTAAAAGCACGAGTACAGATAAGTGGGAGCATGAACTTGCTTGTATTGCAAGTTTTTACATCCAAAAGTACGGAGCGAAAACTACTTATCCCGTGCAAGTAGCTTCAGGCGAGTACAGTACAGTAGCATATTATACTCAAAACCACAAAAAAATACGCGAGAATGAATGGATAAAGATGGGAGTTTGTACTAATTACGCAGGTTGGAATGGCTTAACAGTGAGGACAGTACCCAGTAATCTCAAATTTAGCGACTTGCAAAAGAAAATCTATCAGGCAGTGTATAAAGCGCATCAAGCGGCTTTGGAACAGTGCAGACCGTATCAAAATTTTAACGCACCCTATGAAGCAGCTATGGAAGTACTCAAAAATGAATTTTTTAGCTTAGGAATTATCAAAAAATCAGAGGATTTGCGGAAGTACGTACGAGAGGACGTGTGTCAGTATATTGGAATTTCATACCCAGAAACGGGTTTATACACTACTTTTAAGCCCAATCAGGTGCTTGTTGTAAGTGTTTCTGTGAGTATTCCTCAAAAAGCGGACTGTGATACAAAATGGTGGAACACAGGCATAAAGATATCCGATACTATTATCATATCCGATAACGGACATCAAAATTTAAGTGAAAGCGTCCCCAAGACTGTACAAGAGATAGAAGGATGGGCAAACCAAAAACCACTTTTGAATATCAAATTGCCTTCATTGGATTAAATTATGTATTGGATATAAGTTTTCTTTTGGGCGTGTCCCTTCGCTGCGCTTCGGGTCGGGCTACTGCGCACTTCGCGTTCGCTTCGGTGCTTCGCTCACGCTTCGCACTGCCTAACGGCATGCTCCGTATCCCTCACGCAAGTTGCTTTTAGACCTTTTATCTCATTTTTATATATATGTTTGTTTTACCTTGTTATATCTTGATTATCAAATGTTTACAAAGTTAAAATTTGTTATCTTGTTTGAAGCGCTATTACCCTACTTTGTTTCTTTGTCATTTTGAAGTATGTACAAGATTAAACCTTGAATACATAGACCACTTTAACACCATATCTCCGTTTTACTTTATTTCCTATTGATATTCAATGATTTACAGGATTAAAATATATTTTTACCTTGTTTACCATTCATTTTCAGGTACTTACAAGGTTAGTATTTGAATAAGTAGAATTAACATACTTGCGGCGTAGTTGCGTGAGGCATGCGGAGGGCGTGCGTCAGCACGGTGCGTAGCACCGAAGCGATAGCGCAGCCCGTAGCACGCCGACCCGAAGCGCAGCGAAGGGACACGCCCAAATCTATATATTTGACATTATTATCTTTAAGATGCATACAACGTTTAGCGTTTTAATTTTTGGTACAGAAACCTCTTAACAATCTCTGCTTTTATGATGAGTTTGAGCGAATGTTAAAAATATCTCTATATTTGCCTTACCTAATTTTGTAGTCCTTTTACTGCACATGAAAGCACAGATATTTTCATTTATAATCCTATGGTCTTTATCTTGTAAGACTGTTACTTTTGCCCAATCAAACCAAGCTAATGACTCAATCATTATTCGCCAGTTTTACGATGCCGCATTGATGCAAGGAAAATGTTATCAATGGTTAGATTACCTAAGCAATCAAATTGGAGGGAGATTAAGCGGTTCGCCACAAGCCCAAAGAGCAGTTCAGTGGGCAAAAATGGTAATGGATACCTTAAAATTTGATAAAGTTTATTTGCAAGAAGTAATGGTACCCTACTGGGTAAGAGGAAAGAAAGAAGAAGGGAAAATTATTAGTAAAAAATTTGGGAAAGTGGACGTACATGTTTGTGCATTAGGAAACTCGGTAGGAACCGATAAGAAAGGGGTTACTGCGCAAGTCATAGAGGTCAGAGCATTGAACGAATTAGAGAAATTAGGGAAAGAAAAAATTGAAGGTAAAATCGTGTTCTATAACAGACCTATGGAACCCCGTAACATTAATACTTTTGTTTCTTATGGACAAGCCGTAGATCAAAGAGCTTTGGGGGCTAGCGAAGCAGCTAAATATGATGCAGTAGGTGTAATAGTCCGCTCTATGACTTTAGCTCACGATGACCACCCTCATACAGGTTCATTGCGCTATGATACGGCATTGAAAAAGTTACCTGCCGTAGCTATTAGCACAAATGACGCAGATAAATTAAGTGAAATGTTAAAAAGAGATCCTGAACTTAAATTTTACTTCAAAACCGATTGCAGGATGATGGGTGAAGTTCTGTCTTACAATGTAATTGGTGAAATTCGCGGTACTTTGTACCCTAATGAAATAATATTAGTAGGCGGACATTTAGATGCTTGGGACAACGGTGATGGTGCACATGACGATGGAGCAGGCTGCGTACATGCCATAGAAAGCTTACGGTTGTTTCAAGTACTGGGAATTCGCCCTAAGCGTACTTTAAGAGCTGTTTTATTTATGAACGAAGAGAATGGGCTGCGAGGAGGCTTAAAATATGCAGAAGCAGCTGCGCGAAATTCAAATGAAAGGCACATTGCCGCCATTGAAAGCGATGCAGGAGGATTTACGCCCCGCGGTTTTGGGTTCAGTTGTGAAAATAAAAACACTCTGTCTAAAATGCTCAAATATGTAAAATACTTTAAACCGTATGGATTGCACGAATTTAAGGAAGGAGGAGGAGGTGCTGATATCAGTCCACTTAAAAATCATCAAAAAGAGATTGTTTTAATCGGCTATATTCCTGACTCGCAAAGATATTTTGATTATCATCATGCTGAGATAGATATATTTGCGAATGTAAATAGGCGGGAGTTAGAATTAGGTGCAGGTTCTATTGCAGCGCTATTATACTTGCTTTCTGAATATGGAACAGAATAATTTAGGTCTCGGGAATTACACTTAATACTTGCTCTATCGTTTGAATAAGATTTTCTATTTGCCAAGGCTTGCGGATGTAAGCAGAGATATTAGCATACTTTTGCATTTGTTCGATAGCTTCGTTATTAGCCTGACCTGTAAGCACTATGGTTTTAATATGAGGGTGGATTTGATACAGTTCAATCCAGAACTCATCACCTTTAATGTGCGGCATCAGCCAATCACAGATAACCAGAGCTACAGTATACTTGCCATTATGTTCGTATTCAGATATAAGTTCTTTCGCTTCTTAGGCCGTTTGAGCGGCTTCGTATAGAAACCTATCCCCAAAATTAGCTTCTAGCTCTTGGAGCAGTGAGCTCAAGACTATTTTTTCATCATCCACGCAAAGTATTACTTGCTTTTTCATTACATTACAAAAATATACGAAATTCGTATAAAATTCAAGTCATATTTTCTAAATTTAGTTTCATTCCCATTCAAAACCACCCTTTTTGAACAGATAAATGTATCCTACGAATAGAATAGCAATAAAAGTTACCATCTCTGCAAATGCGTAAATACCCAGTTGTTTGTACTGAACTGCCCAGGGATACATAAACACGACCTCCACGTCAAACAGGATAAATAACATAGCTACCATGTAAAATTTTACAGAGAATCTATCTCTTGCTGTTCCTACGGGGTCCATACCGCTTTCGTAAGCACTGTGTTTGATGCGTGTAGGTCTGCTTGGTCCTAACCATTTAGCTAGCTGTACAAAGCTCACTGCAATTACTAATGCGATGCTTAAAAGTAACAAAACAGGAAAGTAAGCGTTTAGCATATCATTATATTTTGGCAAATGTAGATAAATTCTATTTATGTTACAAAAAGTATTTTTATTTTTGGGCGTGTCCTTGCCCACGTCTTGCTGCGCTCGTGTGGGCAAGGTCGGCGTGCTACGGGCTAACGGTG
>JANWVE010000074.1 GCA_025057675.1 Bacteroidia bacterium | reverse complement strand
GCACCGTTAGCCCGCAGCACGCCGACCTTGTGGGCATGAGCACCAGCGAAACGCCCACAAGGACACGCCCAAAAAATTATACTTACCTAAAACAAATAATTAAACATATCACCACTTGACAAATTTAATTGTGCTACTTTTGTCATCTGCTTCAAGAGATAGAAAATAGATACCCACAGGTAAATCCTGCACAGAAATAGTGTGCGTAAAATGAGTCGCATTAGAATAAATAACATCCTGCACAAGTATCTTGCCCTGTACATCACGAATTGAAGTATTGAGTTTAGAGTATATTTTGCCTACATATTCAAAATGTAGTCTATCCTGCACAGGATTGGGGTAAAGTCTAATAACAGCAGGTAAAGTATTTTCATTGATGTTTGTACTCTGATGTAGTATTTGAAAATCATCTATGGCTACTCCTACATCATCAACGCCTACGTCAGACTTGAAAACTATCCGAAAAGCCACGTTCATATTCCCTGCAAGAGAGGATATATCCAGTTTTTTAAGCGTATAAGTGGATTGTACTCCTGTAAAGAAAGGAACATTAGCAGGAAATGCCGTGGCTAAGTTAACCGAGTAATTGTACCAATCTGTACCTACTATGCCAAGTACCTGCCATGTATCTCCCTTATCAAGAGAGTACTCTACGTTAAAACCATCCCAATTCGTTTCTACTTTGTATTTAGTTTGAAATTGAATAGTATAATTTCCAGGGGTAGAGAGGTCAAAATTAGGAGTGTACAAGTAGCTAATACTATTATTTGTATAGACATTTGAAGTCAAACCTATCACCCAAGCATTTGAGCCGCTGGTAGTTCCATTTTTACCTGGGATAGTAGAATTACCTCTCTCCCATGCGGTACTCGTGGATACCCCCACACTTGATGCAAAATCTAGGGGATTAGTTTCGAAATCTCCCCCATCAGCAAGAGTGTAAGTATTACCTTTATCAGGTAGAACATGTATCAGTTCTGTTTTAGTTTTAGTGCAAGTAGCACATCCACCGTTGATAACTAATTTGACAGTCTTTAAACCTGGAGTAGTATAGGCAAAAGTAGGATTTTGAGCAGTGGCATCTACAACACCATCATTTTCAAAGTCCCATGCCCAAGAAGTAGCCCCTGTGGAAGCATCTGTAAATTGGATGTTTTTACCTACGTAGGTAACTTTTTTATTTACTTCAAATTCAGCACTAACTGAACTACCACCCACAAAAGCATCAGAGGAGAACAATCCGCGCCCATGTGTGGAAGCAATAACCATTTTATCAGAGTCTCGTATTTTGAGCATAGTTACACGTGTGTTTGCTAATCCTGTGTTAGTGGGCACCCATACTGTTGAAGTACCATTGAGGTCATCAGTAGTCCATACACCGAGTTCTGTGGCTAAAACGGCTTGGTCAGGGTTGTGCGGGTTAAAAATTGCCCATCGCACAGGGATATCAGGAAGATTACCTTCCACAGATGCCCATGTTAGCCCACCATCTTTGGTTTCCCAAACACTATTTACACCATAATTAGAATAGGTAACTAATAAATGATTATCATCACCTTTTTGGACAGCAATACAAGATACACTAGACCCTGGCATACTAGCTGCTTTAATGTTAGTACCTGTAAGAGAAGTACCTGTGTGAGCATTATCTACTCTTACTACCCTGCCATTATTTAACCCAAAAAATACTCGGTTAGGTGTATTAGTATTTGCATTGATATGAGTAACATCTCCCCCTCCAAAAGCCGATACAGTTACTACTGTATGCGCGCTCCCTGATTGTGGATTAGTCCAGCGTACAAAATCTCCCCCATTGTTTGAACAGTACATGATGTTAGCTACATTATCATAATCTGTGGGGTTAATAAAAGAAGCACCTGTATTATTGTTTAACGTTACACTATTAAAAGTACTTCCTCCATTTGTAGAACGGTAATAGTTGTTATTAACGTATGAAGTCCATTGAAATTGTGGTTGATTTTGGTCAATATGGCAATATCCCCCATCTCCGCCTGTAACTTCTACTGTGCTGTTCATCCCTGGTGAGGAGAAACGCTGTGAGCCATTATCCTGCGAACCTGCTAAAAAGTGGTTACTACCTGCGTTGGGGTGAATAGCACAGGCATAAAATTGAGTTACGTTGTAAGTATTATTTCTTTGAGTAATGGTGGGCATAGTAGCTGTGGCATTAGTGCAACGATAAATTCCGCCATCTGTGGCAAAATATACGGTCGTGCCGCTTCCGGGCTCAAAAATAGCAAAATGCTGATCTGCATGAACCTCCTGATATCCGAATCCACCGTACCAATGAGAAACTTGTTGCCAAGAATTACCGCCGTTTGTACTTCTAAATAAATCAATACCACCAACAAAAAGTAAGTCTCTATTTGTATTTGAAACCGCAATGCTGAGGTCATACCAAGCTTGTCCGCGTGAAAAATCTGTGTCTGGAATACCTGGGTCTGCATCATTCGGTTCAGGTAAAGATGTCCAAGATGAACCTCCGTTTGTAGTTTTAAGGATGGCTTTGACTGCATTACTTTCTTCACAAAGAGCATAGACATAATTAGCATCGCTTGCGGCACATGCTAATTCTACTCTTGCAAAGGACGTAGGGGTAGTTAAGTTTGTCCAAGTAACACCATCATCTGTACTTTTGCGTATCACACCGTTGTGTCCTGCATAAAGATGCCCATTAGAAGCTTGTTTTATATCATAGCAGCGTACCACAGAGATTGTAGTCCATGTGTTTCCCCCGTCAGTAGAGCGTCTAAGTCCTTGATTAGTAGCAGCGAATAAAGTACCTGCACTGCTCACAAATACTTTATTGACATAATGAAAAACTGACGTTGTTGTAGAGCTAAGTTGAGTCCATGTATTTCCGCCATCTGTGCTTTTGAATATACCTGCACCTCGGGCTGCGTCTGCATTAAAATATCCTTCTCCTGTACCTGCATACATTACGTTTGTATTAGTGGGGTCATAAGTTAGAGAGGTAACAGCTAAGTTAGTCATAAAATCGTTGATAGGTATCCAAGTGGGGTTAGTAACTGTAATATCTGTGGTTTTCCATATTCCTCCATTAACGCCTGCGGTGAATACGGTTTTTTTAGTGGGGTCGTTAGGGTCAATCATGATGGTTCGTGTGCGCCCTGCCACGTTTTTAGGTCCTCTCTCTGTCCAATTCATTGGGATTCCAGTAGTTCTAGCGGTGGGATTTTTACGAAGCTGTTCTGCATATAGGTATGCTTGGTATAATCTTTCCGTTGGAACATATCCTAACGCAGGATCTTTGGTTAATTCAAATTCTTGTAAAATGGCTAAGTCAGGACGGTCTTTATGCCGTTTTGCTTCTTCTTTCTCTTCATTGGGAAGAAGAACTATAGTCTTACCATTTTTTGTAGTTAAACGTTTTCTATGTTCTAAATTAGTCCATACTACAGCGATTATAATACAAAATGAGAATGCTGTAAATAACCAAGAATATCTCATACTATAATGAAGTAAATAAGTAGGCTTTTGTTACAAAGTTAATAGATAGCATTGATTAGCAGCGCAAGTAATAGATGAAAACAAGTTATAATAATGATAAACGCTGATAAGCTTTTTTTGGGCGTGTCCTTGCCTGCGTTTCGCTGCGCTCATGCAGGCAAGGTCGGCGTGCTACGGGCTAACGGTGCTACGCCCCACCCGCCCACCCCCTGGGCAAAAGTAAAAGAGTGAGAGAGGGGCTTCGCACCGTGCTGACGCACGCCCTCCGCATGCCTCACGCAAGCGGCTATTAAACTAAGTCCACGTATTCAAAACCTTAACCTTGTAAGTATCTGAAAATGAATATCAAAGAAGGTAAAAATAAAATGTAACCTTGTAAATCATTGAAAACCAATTCAAAATAAGGTAAAAGCTGCGTATTCAAGGTAAAGTAACAGCGATTCAAACAGATAAAAAATTTAACCTTGTAAGTTTCTGATAATCAAATTCAAAAAAGGTGAAGCAAACGTATGTCTAAAAACAAGGTAAAACATCCAAAGGCTACTGCGTGAGGCATGCGGAGGGTGCGTCAGCAGTGCGCAGCGTTAGCGCAGCACCGAAGCGATAGCGCAGCCCGCAGCACGCCGACCCGAGCGCAGCGAGGGACACGCCCCAAAATAAAAGTCATTTATTAAACTTAATCCAAGCAAATTTTTGTCAAATTGAATTCTTTACGTAGATTTGACCCCATGAACTTCCCAGATGATTTAAAATACACTTCCGAACACGAGTGGATTCGTGTAGAAGGAAACATCGGTATTGTAGGAATTACTGATTTTGCACAAAATGAATTAGGGGATATTGTTTATGTAGACATTCCCGTGATGGGTAAAACCATTGCCCAAAACGAGATTTTTGGCTCTATTGAAACAGTTAAAGTAGTTTCGGATTTATTTAGCCCTGTAAGTGGTAAAGTAATTGAAGTGAACAACACAATTAATGACGCACCCGAGAAAATAAATAAAAGCCCCTATCACGAAGGATGGTTAATTAAAATAGAAATTTCTAACCCCGATGAACTCAATCACTTGCTCACATCCGAAGAGTATCAAAAACTTTTACATTAAAAAGACTTTTTATTCATCTTTTTTGTTTATTTCTTTGGCTTGATGCCAGTAGGCATTCATTTCAGACAAGCTCATATCGGACAGATTTTTACCTTGTATCTGCGCTTGTTGCTCTATGTACTCAAATCTTGACTTAAATTTTTTGTTAGTCTGTTCCAAAGCATCATCAGGGTTTATACCTATAAACCTTGCATAATTGACTAGGCTAAAAAGTAAATCCCCAAATTCTTCCTGAATTTGAACTCTATTTTGATTTTGTACAGCTTGATTGAGTTCATTCAGTTCCTCTTGTACCTTTTGCCACACCTGCAAAGCGTTATCCCAATCAAATCCTACGGAAGCCGCTTTTTCTTGCATACGGTAGGCTTTAATTAAGGCAGGTAAACCACTCGGAACACCCTGAAGGACAGATATTTTTTTATCTTGTTCATTTTGTTTTATCTGTTCCCAGTTTTGTTTGACAAGGTTTGAAGTTTCTGCTTTTATTTCTCCATATATGTGTGGATGTCTGCGTATAAGTTTATGGCACAAGTGTTCTATCACATCAATGAGGTTAAATGCATTAGTTTCAGAAGCTATTTTTGCGTAAAAAAGCACGTGTAAAAGAATGTCACCTAATTCTTTTTTAATTTCAGTAGTATTTTCTTGTAAAATAGCTTCAGATAATTCATGTACTTCCTCTATAGTTAAGTGTCTTATCGATTGCATGGTTTGTTCTTTATCCCAGGGGCATTTTTCTCTAAGTTCATCAACAATGTTGAGGAGGCGTAAAAAAGCTTTTCCTGCTTGATGAAAGAAATCTTGTTTCATAGTTACAAAGTTAGAAACAAATCTGAGTACAAATTATTTTATTTCACAAAATATGGATTATAGTAGAGGGAGTTTTTTATATTTTTTGGGCGTGTCCTTGCCTGCGTTTCGCTGCGCTCATGCAGGCAAGGTCGGCGTGCTACGGGCTGACGGTGCTACGCCCCACCCCCTGGGCAAGAGTAAAAGAGTGGGCGAGGAGCTTCGCACCAAGCCTGACGGCTTGCCCTCCGCATGCCTCACGCAAGCGGCAAGCATGCTCATCTCACTGATTCAAGCCTTATATCCAGGGTGAAAGGGTTATTAAAATTCCATGTATTTAAGATTTATCTTGCACATGCTTGAAAATGAATGCAAAACAAGATAAAACTAACACAACTCAAACAGGGTAAAAAATTTTAACTTTGTAAGTTATTGACAGTCAATACTAAACAAGGTAAAGTAAAGATATGTCTAAAAACAAGGTAAAACGTCAAAAGGCTGCTGCGTGAGGCATGCGGAGGGTGCGTGAGCAGTGCGCAGCGCAGCGCAGCACCGAAGCGATAGCGCAGCCCGTAGCACGCCGACCCGAGCGCAGCGAGGGACACGCCCAAAAAATAATAAAAACACCATATAACTAACAAGATTTTTGTTATGCTAAATATTTTCTATAATTTTGAGCAGTGACTCCCCTTTATAATGATATAAAATTAGGTACATTTTTTACTCCGCTAGAATGGGGACTTTGGGCAGTACGCCAATATAACCTTACCCAAAAATGGTTACAAGGCGCAACTATTTTTGACCCTACATGCGGCGAAGGACACTTATTTGAAGCGCTGATTGAAGATGCCCTTAGAGCAGGTCAAACCAAGCATCTACTCCCATTTGAAAACTTATACGGCGTAGAATTAAACATACATTTGTACGAAAAACTTTGCCAAAAAATGTACTCAAAATATCAATGGAAAGTAGATAGCCAACGCATTACTTGTAGCGACTTCTTATTCTACACTGCCCAGAAAGAGTTTGATATCATTTTAAGTAACCCCCCTTGGCAAACTTTTAACGACCTACCCCCCTCTTACAAACCTATCATTAAACCGCTTTTTGTTAAGTATGGCTTAGTTGAAAAAACTAATCAAATTTTACTCGGAAAATCCAGAATTGAAATAGCCGCACTAATCGTGATGAAAAGTATTGCTAAACACTTAAAAACTAACGGTGAAGCAGTATTTTTTATTCCAATGTCTATTTTACTTAATGATGGCGCTAACGAACAATTTAGAACTTACAAAACACTTAATGTCGACTTCGCTATTACCGAAGTATATGATTTTTTAGGTGTTACAGTCTTTGAGGAGGTTAAAACGCGCTATGGACTCATTCACATACAAAAAAATCAAAAAATGAAATTTCCCATTCCTTACTATCAAAATGAACAAAATGAATGGGTTAGGTATTCAGCTAAACCTATTTTTAACTTTACTGACCCACTTAGTAAGATAGAAAATCAAGAATGGATGAATGAACTTAATGAGAATAGTAAAATAGTTCTTCCTAAGCAGTTTATACCTCGACAGGGTATCAATACTTGCGGTGCTAATGACATGTTCATTTTTGATGATTATCAAGAAGTTAGTCAAGATTTAGTTTCACTCTCTAATAAAAAACAAAGAAATATCATACTGCCTAAGAAGTTCATTTATCCCTTATTGGTAAGCAAAAACTTTAACAGTAACATACATAGCCATGAAGTAAGTAAATGGATACTTCTACCCTATCAAACAGATGGTAAACCATTAGAGTTAAGCCAAATTGAACAGTATACCGAGTTATATGATTATTTATATTTCAATCGTCCTTTTTTAGCATATCGTAGGGGTAAAATGATAAATACATGGATAAAAAGGGGCTATTTTTGGGCATTATTAGGCGTGGGTAAGTATAATTTCAAGCGACACAAAGTTGTGTGGGAAGCGTACGGCAGAAGAGAATTCAAGCCTAAGCTTTTTACAGGTATATGGCAAGCTAATCAGTCCTTACAGGCGTATATCTCAATAGATGAGTTTTATGAAGCGCAGCAAGTGCTTATTCAGCTTTGTCAGGGCAAAGTTGAGAAATACTTACAATCTATGAATATGCAAGGTACTATGAATTGGGCGCAGCCTGGTAGGATTAAGAAAATAATTGAATTTAAGTAAGAGAGGGTTATGTTATGGGCGTGTCCTTGTGGGCGTTTCGCTTTGCTCATGCCCACAAGGACACGCCCAAAAAATAAATATCTAATTTTACCTTAATTGAACTACAAAAAGTATCTAAATTCAAAAAAATATCTTGTAACCTGGTTTGCTTATCTTCTTTATCAAATCTTATTACTTTTGCAGTATGACTACGTTTATACCTAAAGAGCAGAAAATTCCATTTGTATTTAATCTATTACAAAGCGCCGTTGCGCCACGCCCTATTGCATTCGTATCCACGATAAACCTAAAAGGACAAGTAAATCTATCACCATTTAGCTTTTTTAATATATTCAGCGTTAATCCGCCCATTTTAGTATTTTCACCCTCCCGTAGAGTACGAGATAATACAACCAAACACACCCTTCAAAATGTAGAAAAAGTCCCCGAATGCGTCATAAACGTAGTTAGCTACGATATGGTAGAACAAGTCAATTTAGCCTCTACCGAATATCCCGAAGGAGTAAATGAATTTGTTAAAGCAGGTTTTACCGAACAACCTTCCATATACGTGAAACCTCCTCGCGTGAAAGAATCCCCTGTACAAATGGAATGCAAAGTAAAACAGATTATCCCATTAGGTGAATTGCCTGGCAGTGGAAATTTAGTTATTAGTGAGGTAGTGGCAATACATGTGCGAGAGGATATTCCTGTATTAGAGAATGGTGCTATTTTACCTGACAAAATTGAATTAGTATCTCGGCTGGGTTTAGACTTCTACGGCAAAGCATACGGTAGCTGCCTTTTTGAACTCGCTAAACCCCTTACCTCTCTGGGCATAGGTATAGATAATATTCCTGAACCTATCCGCTATAGCTCTATTCTTACGGGAAATGACTTAGGTAAGCTAGGAAACATAGCTCAAATACCTACGGATGAAGATGCCCAAAAATTTGTACAAGAAAATAATTATCAGGATTTGAATAAAGATATGCTGCACACGACAGCTAAACATTTACTTAGCCAAAACAAGGTACAAGAGGCTTGGAAAGTGTTAGTATATTCGCTTCAAAAGTAGTTAAAATGCCCAAAATCACTTATATTATCTCTAACATAGACAAAGCTTTAGCCTTTGAATGGATTGCCGATGCTTTTCAAAATACAGCGTTTGAGCTTTCCTTTATCTTACTTAACCCCAAAGAAAGTACTTTGGAAAGTTACTTGGCTTCACGAAATGTAAAAGTAAAACGTATTCATTTTAGGAGTAAAAAAGACGTTCTATGGGCTTTAATAAAAACCTATTTAACTTTGAAAAAATGGAAACCCGATGCGGTACACTGTCATTTATTTGAAGCGAGTTTGATAGGTTTGTATGCAGCTAAACTTGCACGTATCCCTAAACGCATTTATACTAGACATCATTTTTTATACCACTGGGAAGAGAACCCTAAGGCAGTAAAGTACGATATATGGTGCAACCAATGGGCTACGCACATTATTACTCTGACAGAAAGAATGGGCAAGTATTTAATAAAAAAAGAAAAAGCTAAACCAAGTAAAATTCGCTTTATCCCACATGGTTTTAAGTTTGAAATATGGCAAAATCTTAGTGATGACCAGATCAATGCTTCACGGTTAAAATATAATCCTCATAATCAACATCCCGTGATAGGTGTGATTGCACGTTGGGTAAAAGAAAAAGGGGTTGAGTACATAATTCCTGCTTTTAACAAACTTTTACGCAACTATCCCAATGCTAAACTCTTACTTGCTAATGCCAAAGGAACTTACAAAACTCAAATACAGACACTTTTACAGGATATTCCATCAGAAAACTATCAAGTCATAGAATTTGAACCTGATATTGCCAGCTTGTACGCGATTTTTGACCTATACATACATGTACCTACAGGTGCAGATAAAGAACCTTTTGGGCAGACATACATTGAGGCTCTTCTTGCTCAAAAACCCTGTATCTTTGCATTATCAGGGATTGCACATGACTTTATCAAACATGAAAAAAATGCGTTAGTTGTACCCTATTGTGATAGTGAGGCTATTTATCAAGCTGCTATTCGCCTTTTGCAAGAACCTGAATTAGCCAAAAATCTCGCTGTTAATGGATACAATACTGTAATAGAGTTGTTTTCTTTGGAGAGAATGATAGAAAAATTAAAAAACCTGTATGCAGAGTAAACCTGTTGTATATTTTCGGTACTTACCTGATGCGGATTATTATCAAACTTGGAATTTACAGGAGCAGCTTTTGCAGGAAATTGTACAAATCAAACTCCAGAATAAAAATAAACAAACCCCTACCGCAACACCTAATTACTTGCTATTTTGCGAGCATCCACACGTATATACTTTGGGTAAAAATGGCAAAAAAGAACATTTATTACTAAGCGAGAATGAGTTAGAAAGAATAGGGGCTACTTTTGTACCTATCAATCGCGGGGGAGATATCACTTATCATGGAAAAGGTCAGTTAGTGGGATATCCTATTTTGAATTTAGATCACTTTTCCACGGACTTACATGCATATATGCGTAATTTAGAGGAGGTAATTATTCAAACTTTACAAGAATATACAATCAGAGGGTATCGTATTCCTAAGCTTACAGGGGTTTGGGTAGATGTGCAAGGTCAGCCTAAGAAAATTGCCGCTTTTGGAGTACGTTGTAGTCATTGGGTAACCATGCATGGTTTTGCTTTTAATATTAACACAGACCTCAAATATTTTGAGTACATTATTCCTTGCGGCATACAAGATAAAGGGGTAACCAGTCTTGCTGAGGTGCTGCAGACTAGTGTGGATGAAGTACATGTTCGTAATCTTGTTTTACAAAAGTTTGAACAAGTTTTCGACTGTATTATTAAGTATTGGTGAAAATAATTTCTTGGGTGTGTTCTTATGGGCGTTTTATTTGCGCTTATGCCCACAAGTAAACGCCCAAGAAAATAAATACTATCCTAATTCCTACAACATCGCCTTCAAACTAATATCCAAACTTTTTACAGAATGTGTAAGCATACCCATAGAAATAAAATCTACTCCTGTTTCTGCTTTACGACGAGCATTTTCAAGAGTGATATTACCCGAAGCTTCTGTTAAGTATTGTTTATTAACTAATTCCACGGCTTTACGCATGGTATCTTCATCCATGTTATCAAACATGATTTGGTCAATACCACCTATTTTGAGTACTTGTTCTACTTCTTGCAAATTGCGAGTTTCTACGGTAATTTTCAAGTTCAGATTGTGCTTTCTGAGATACTCTTGTACGCGCGTGATAGCTTTTTCTATTCCCCCTGCATGGTCTATATGATTATCTTTTATCATTACCCAATCATACAAACCAAAACGATAATTTACCCCTCCACCTATCTGAACCGCCCATTTTTCTAAAATACGCAGACCTGGAGTAGTTTTACGCGTATCTAAAACGCGCGTAGGTAACCCCTTTAAGGTCTGCACTACGGTATTAGTGAGTGTAGCAATACCACTCATACGCTGCATAAAATTAAGCACTACACGTTCTGCTTTAAGTAAAGTATGATACGATGCTGTTACATAAAAACCTATTTCTCCCTTGTCAACCCGCTGCCCATCATGCACACGAATATCCACTCTGGCAGAAGTTTCTAATTGCTTGAAAATATACTCCGCTAAGGCTATACCTGCCGCTATACCCTCTTCCTTAAATATCAACTTAGCTTGTGCGGTACAATTATCAGGTAAAGTGGCTAAGGTAGTTACATCTCCCCTCGTACTTAAATCCTCTTCAAAAGCAAAATCAATAATTTTTTGGGTATAGGGATGATGTAAAAAGTCCATGAGAACAAAAATAATACTTTTTATTCTTAACAAGTATTGCTTATATCAAATCTAAAAAATAATTTTATTTTTTTGGGCGTGTCCCTCGCTTTCGCTCGGGTCGGGGCATTCCGCACTACGCTTCGCTGCGGTGCTACACTTCGTTTCGCACAGGGCTAACGCCCTTGCTACATGCCCCTCACGCATTTAACCCTGTATTTTGAGGTTTTTATCTCATTTTATGCATAGTTTTGTTTTATCTTGTTTTTGCGTTATTTTCAGTTACTTACAAGGTTAAACAGGGTATATAGGGTTTAAGATACTTGCAGAATGTTCTGCGTGAGGCATGCGGAGGGTGCGTCAGCAGTGCGTAGCGTTAGCGAAGCACCGAAGCGTTAGCGTAGCCCGCAGCACGCCGACCTTGCCCACACGAGCGCAGCGAGACGTGGGCAAGGACACGCCCAAAAAATACTTAATAACTAATTCATATTCGTACCTATTTTTCGTAAAAAGAAAATAGACTTAACATAAAATTTAATCTTTAAAAATGATTTGTGTAAAGAAAAACAAAGTCAATAAATCCATTTCCCAAACACCTGATTCTACACAATTCTACGTCCATATATCATACATCCACGGTAAAGTCTCTACCATATTGTAAAATATTAAACATACTGACATTGTATTTGGGTTAATGCAATAAATTTGTGCTTGTAACATATGTAGATTTAAGTTTATTTTTCATGCTTAAACTTACCATATTAGGAAATTCAGCAGCTATACCTACTTTGAATAGAAACACTACTGCACAAATACTGCGTCATGAACAGCATGCTTTTCTCTTAGATTGTGGCGAAGGCACGCAAATTCAAATTTTGAAGTATAAAATAAGAAGTAATTTTGAAGCCATATTTATTTCTCATCTGCATGGCGATCACTGCTTTGGATTAGTTCCTTTACTTTCTTCCATGTCCCTCAATGGCAGAAAAACAGAATTATTTATTATAGGTCCGCAAGATCTGCAAAACTATGTTCAAACACAACTCAATTTCACCCAAGCTTATCTCAATTTTCCTCTGCATTACCTTGTGCCACAAGAAAATAACCAAGTCGTATATGAGAATGCTAACCTTGAAGTACGAGCTTTTAGGTTAAATCACAGAATAGAAACGTATGGGTACGTGTTTAGAGAAAAACCCAAACCGCCGAAGTTTTTAGTAGAAAAAGCCCGTGCTTTGCAAGTATCTCCACATTTATTCAAACTTCTCAAAAAAGGTATAGCTGTGGAGAATATTCACGGGCAAACTATACTTCCTGAGCAAGTATTAGGTCAGAGAAAAAAAAATTGCAGTTATGCTTTTTGCACTGATACAGCTTTTTATCCTGAGATAGTCCCTTATATTGAAAAAGTTACTCTTTTGTATCACGAAGCAACCTTTAAGCACAGTGAAATTCAAAAAGCGGTGGAGACTTATCACAGTACAGCCCTTCAAGCGGCTACGATAGCGCAGTTAGCCCAAGTACAAAAGCTTTTGATAGGTCATGTTTCAGCCCGATATTTTAATTTAGAGCAGGAAGTAGTACAAGAAGCTCAAACTATATTTCCGCACACAGAATACGCCCAAGAAGGTAAAACTTTTTTAATTGAGTAAAATGGGTATATTTGTAACAATTCATGCAAAGTGATATAACAAGCCTATTTACGGATAATGATATTGTTCAAAAAATTCAGAAAAAACTACCAAAACTTTTTCAAATCGCAGAGTTAGAAACTACTCGAGGTGGGAAAATAGGTATGGAAGTAGGTTCTCTGCGAGAAAAAATCTTAATTGCACTACTTATGCATAAATTCGGTGAGGCAAATGTCAATACCGACATTCCCATAACAAATCCTGAAGCTGATGTCTATTTATACAATAAACCTTTTTCTATAAAAACTTTATCAGGTTCTTTGAATGGACTGAAATTAGTATGGACAGTAGATGCAGAGAGTGCTACTAAATTTAGTCAG
>JANWVE010000073.1 GCA_025057675.1 Bacteroidia bacterium | reverse complement strand
ACATTGAAAAGCAGCGTGCGTGAGGCATGCGGAGGGTGGGCGTTAGCCCAGTGCGGAGCGCAGCGAAGCACCGAAGCGTCAGCGCAGCCCGCAGCACGCCGACCCGAAGCGCAAGCGAGGGACACGCCCAAAAATAAACTTTAATCCATATTTACTTACTAAAAATAACATATCATTAGCAGAGCTTATACACATCAGGAAGATTCCTCCCAAGGTTGGCATAGTCTAATCCATAACCTATAATAAAATCATCAGGTATCTGAAAACCTACATAATCTAAATGAATATTAGGAGAAAGATTGTGTTTGTGAAACAGACACGCCACAGTAATACTCTTGGGATTACGCTGTTTGAGATAGCGCATAAGCATATCCATAGTTTTACCTGTATCTACAATGTCTTCTATAATGATAACATCTTTATTTTCAATAGCAGAGGAGTCTACACCAAGCATGATAAAAGGTTGATGCTTAGCAGAAAGGTCACCTTTATAGCTGGATATTTTAATAAACTCAAACTCACAAATGAGAGTTAAATGTTTAGCTAAATCCGATGCAAAAGGAAAAGCACCATTTAATACAGGCAAAAAAATAGGGCACTTTCCCACAAAATCACGGTTAATTTGCTGCGCAATGAGCTTAACTCGGTTTTGAATATCCTGTTTTTCAATGAATATAGTAAAGGTTTTGTCTAATAGTTGTATATTCATAAGGAATTACGAAAGTAAAGATTTAAGCCTATTTTCTGCTTGCTGGCGTGCATCGGCTTCAAAAGTAAGAGAAATAAAATTAGCTACGGACTTTAAGAAAGTTTGGTCTTCTAATTCCCAGTGTGTAATACGCCCTACCTGCTCACAGCAAATTACTCCTATGGTTTTACCTCGTAATCGAATGGGATAATCTAACATAGAATAAATATCATAAAGTTTGAGATAAGTATCTCTAAATTCTTGAGTTTGTGGGTCATAACGGGCATCATCAGCCACGATTGCGTCTTGATAAAATAGGCATCTGAAGTAGTTAGGATAGTCTTTAGCATAAATGTCTAAACCTGCTTCGTGCTTTCCATTCCAGTATAAATCTATACAAGATATTTTTTCGTTATCTTCGGAGAGTTTCCATACACTTACTCGCTCCACTTTCATAGCTTTAGAGGTCAACTCAGTGGTATTTTGAAGCACTTTTATAAGATCATTGAGTTCTGCATAATTTTTCAAGGTAAGTTCAGACAGAGTAGAATTGTAGGTGCTTAATTTTTGTTCTTTTTGGTGTAAGATGTTATTGAGAATATACAAGCTCTCTTGTGCAGATTGTAGCTCTTCTAAGCTTTGGCGTAATTCTTCATCTTGGGCTATTATTTGTTCGTTAAGTATTTTTAGTTCTGAAACTATTTTTTTATTATGAATGCTTTCCATTGTCAGTATTAACAGGTCCGCAATGGATTTTGCGAAATATCGCTCTTCGGGTTCAAAACTGCGCTCTATGTTACCATTTTGCTCGTAACATATACAGCCCATCAACATACCAGATTGAAATAAAGGTACTACCATAACAGAGATTAGTCCCATTTGCTTGTAGTAAGTATCGGATAAAGTACGCGTATAAACATGTTGTAATACATTGCTAATCACGAGGATATCTTGGGTATGTAAGGCTTCAAAGAAGTAAGGATGTTCTGCTTCGGTAAGTGTATATTTAAGATACAAGTGGGTTTGTACTTCATGACTGTACAAGGTTTCTAATTCTAATTCTTGTAAGCTGGGGTTGTATTTCCATATAGAGCACTGAGATATGTTTAGTTCTTTGCATGCTTCACTGGAAAGATGCAAATGTGCCTGCTTGATAGTCTCTATTTTGGGGAGGGTATTTTTAGTAAAATGGTTGAGAGATGTCTGAAACCGATTTACCATATTATTTTTACGGAGCAGTCTTTCCGTTTGAATACGCATGAACTCTTGTGTAGTACGTAATTCTTCTAGATTTTGTGAAAGTTCTTCGTTACTGGTGAGTAGTTCTTCTGTTTTTACTTGAAGTTCTTTCTCTATGGCTTTTTGATGTGATACATCTCTAAAAATAGCGATGAGATACTCTATTTGACCCTGTTCGTTATAGATAGGAGCGGAAATAACCTCTAATGGGATTCGTAAATTATTTTTCAGAACCTGGATATTATTAGCGTAATTTTTTTTACCCTGTGCGGCCAGTGTCATAGGTAGTTGCTTAGGGTCATATAAATCATTCGTGTACTCCGCATAAAGGGGATATTCTTTTTTATTAGGGTCTATAATTCCTTCACCAAGCAAGTTTACGGCTATATCATTTGCTAAAAAGGTTTTTCTATCTAGCGTTTGTATTAAGACTCCCACAGGAAGTTGATTAAAAAACTGACTTAGTATATCTTTTTGAATTCCTGCACTTTTGGGCTTGATAAGGTAGTAAGTTAGGTTATTTTTAGGTAATATATGTTTTTGTACTTTGAGAATTCTTTTATCTGTGGTAGTATATTGAAATAAATCTGATTGAGTACTGATGATAGACTCAATATCAGAGGAGGTTAAAGATAGACTGTTTATGGAAGTGAGTATTTGTCCCTCGTTATCAGTAATAATTAGCCCACTTACAAATTCGTTGAGCAGATTTTGAATAATGGCTAAGCATTCCTTTGTTTCAAGCTTCATAGTTTTTATAGATAAATTTAGCTACTCATCATCGTCGTCGTCATCATCGTTATCTTTATCAGAGTTTTTAGACTCAGGTAGGAGTTTAGTTGCACCTTCCATTTTAGTTTTGGTGTATGCCCCAGAGGTTGTGTAAATAATTTTACCTTGCGGGTCTAATACATAAAAGTACGGAATTTCTTTTTCGGTCATATTAAGTTCATCTTTGTATTTACCTAAGGAGCCTTGATACACTAATACATACTTATGGAGTTCGGGGTCAAGTTCTTTTTTAAGTTTATCCTCAATTTTCTCTCCTGCGGCTTGTTTAATTCCGCCTATCATGATGATAAAATACACTTGTGCGTCGTACTCGGGTTCGTAGATAAAAGTATTAAATGCAGGTTGTAGCCAGGTTTCTAGTTCTTGTTTAGATTTTTGAGAGTATCCGATTCCTAACACAGTGTATTTACCTTTTGTGCTGGTCGGCAGGGTGATATTTTTATTGTCTAAGGTAGTACCACTTAATGTGGGAAAAGTTTTACCCACTTGTGCTAAGCCAATGGCATTTATTTCAAAGAGAAGAATTAAAAAGAGTAATTTTTTCATATTTTTTCACAAATTTAGGATATTTTTTTAGATGTTTGTTAATGTATCAAATTTTAAGATAATTTTGGGCGTGTCCCTTCGCTGCGCTCGGGTCGGCGTGCTGCGGGCTGCGCTATCGCTTCGGTGCTTCGCTAACGCTGCGCACTGCTCACGCACCCTCCGCATGCCTCACGCAGCAGTGTTTAGATGTTTACCTGGTTCGCGTACATGTGTTTGCTTTACCTTGTTTGATATTGATTGTCAATACCTTA
Organism: Bacteroidia bacterium; assembly: GCA_025057675.1. Classification (GTDB taxonomy): domain Bacteria; phylum Bacteroidota; class Bacteroidia; order JANWVE01; family JANWVE01; genus JANWVE01. The sequence goes on along the minus strand of JANWVE010000073.1, from coordinate 9,994 downwards.
TTAAAATTTTTTATCTTGTTTCAAACGCTGTTATTCTACCTTTTTTAGAATTGATTTTCAAGCATATACAAGGTTAAACCTTGAACGGACGGACTTTTTACAACCCCTTAACCCTGATTAGATAAGTTTTACTTTGTTTGATACTCATTTTCAAATGTTTACGAGGTTAGAATGTATTTTTACCTTGTTTAATGTTCATTTTCAGATACTTACAAGATTACGTTTTGAATAGATGGGATTAGTGTACTTGCTGCATGCGTGAGGCATGCGAAGGGCGTGCGTCAGCACGGTGCGAAGCCCCTCGCCCACGCTCAAACCCTTGCTCAGGGGGTGGGCGGGTGGGGCGCAGCACCGTTAGCCCGTAGCACGCCGACCCGAGCGCAGCGAGGGACACGCCCAAACATAAGATAGTTCTATAAAATTATTTATTAAATTTAACATAATGTAACTTATAGGACAAAATATAAGTCATTAGTCATCCTAAATAAACTTACGCATATTCACAAAAGCCTCATAAAAATAAAGGCAAAAATTGCTACATGATTATGTAATCGTTAAAACGTGAAAAAGTAATAAAATAAAAAAGAGTTTTTCAGGTAATTGCAGATGTACTTCTCAAAAAACTAAAAAAATGACATTCACATTAATTAAGTATGTGAAATTATCCTACTTTTGATTTGACCCTCAATGATTTATGGAAAAAATAACATTAAGGATAAAAGACACTAACCAATAAAAAACAACTTATTAGTTTTTTTTTACAACTTTTTTATGTTGTTTTTGTAAATACAATTTTTTTTACGAATTTTGAGCTAATTTTGCTTTATTACTATGAAAGTTCATTTGTATCGTTTAGCGTATTCATTACTTCTGCTCTTAATTTTACTAATTTTTGATACTGTACAAGCACAACGACTGAGAAAGGAATTGCGTATGGCACATAACCATTATTATTTTGGCGAGAATGACTTGGCTATGCAAGCATATAAAAAAATACTAGCTAAGTATCCTAATGTGGCAGAGGTTAATTTCTTGTATGCTAGATCTATTTTAGAGAGCAGTTCTAACGAAAAAGCTATGTCATTAGGGTATTTCATTCGTGCCAAAGATTTAGACCCTAAGGTTGATAAAGAAATTTTTTATTATCTTGGCATAGCATATCAATATAATCAACAATGGGAAAAAGCAGAAAACTGCTTCAAACAATACCGAGAGGGTAAAAAAGAGAAGAGTGAGGAATACAAAAAAGCAACTAAAAAAATAGATGAGTGCCAAAATGCTAAAATCATCGCTAATCAATCACCTACCTATAAAGTTATCAATTTAGGGGAAAAAATTAACACTAAATACGCTGATTATGTACCCATATTAGCCTCGGATGAACAAATTATTTTTTTTACTTCTCGAAGAGATGGAAATGTTGGAGGACCAAGAGGTGAAGACCAAATTCCCGCCGAAGATGTCTTTGTAGCGATAAAGAATGGTAATGAATGGGATAGAGCAAAAAATGTAGTTATCCCTAAAATTAACACAAAATTACATGAGTCTGTGGTATCTCTTTCTCATGATGGACATACTATTTTCTTTTATAAGAATAAAGGCAGGTGGGGTAACCTTTATGAAGCAGAACGAACAGGAACTATGTGGGGGAACTTAAAACCTATTCCAAATGTAAATACTCGAAAGCATGAAGCGAGCTTAGCTATCTCCCCTGATAGAAACTTTATTATTTTTTCGAGTCAACGCAAAGGAGGAAAAGGAGGACTAGATTTATACTACTGTAAACGCGTCAAAGATGGATGGAGTAAACCTATCTCTTGCGGGGATTTAATAAATACACCTTACGACGACGACGCACCTTTTATTGACTATGATGGCAAAACAGTGTACTTTAGCTCGCGAGGACACTCTACCATAGGTGGATACGATATATTCAAAACTACTTTTGACACTGCCACAGGTACTTTTACGGCACCTGTTAATCTTGGAATGCCAATTAATTCTATTGGAGACGACATTTATATTTATTTCAACCCTGACCGAAAAACAGGGTATTTTACCTCAGAACGTGACGGCGGTTTTGGTGAAAAAGATATTTATTATTTTGAACCTGTAGAAATACAAAAACCTATCTTAGCCTCTAATGAGAAACCTTTTGATAAGGATGCCTGGGCAGACTCACTAGATATACCTATCCATAGAGTACGTTTAAAGGAAGATAAACCCAATGCAAAAATATTCGGTGTTGTTTTAGATGCTTATACGGGTGCAAGGTTACCCAATGCTATCTTGTACTTGAACATGAATACTGCTACTACTTCAAATCTAAACGGAGAATATGAATTTTCGGAACTCGTGGAAGGAAAGTATGTTATTTTAGCCACCGCAGACAACTACCAAAAAAAACAAGTTTCAGATATAATTGTTACCCCACTACAAGAGGTATGTGTCAATATCCTTTTAGAAAAAGGAAGTGGTATGACCACCAGAACCATTAATGAAGCTAATCAAGAATCAAAAAACGTTTCCAAAGAAAACTTACCCCAAGCAATGATTACCAATCCTTTACGTAAAACATTAGACAGTATCATTGTTGTTATGAAGCGCAGACCAGAAGCTAAAGCATACATCAGAGGTTTAGGTAACAAGCAATTCTCGGATAAAGAAGCTAATGCTATTGCCCAATACTTGAAAAATGGAGGTATATCCGCAGATAGAATATATGCACAAGGTGATAATATCCGAAAAGACGAAAATCCACATACCCAGGTAGATATATGGGTACGCAAGGGAGATGAAGGATTAGCAGACTTTCTCAAAGCAAAAGAAGAACAAAAACGCAAAGAGTTTGAAAACTACTTAGATAAAATTAAAATACGTTTTTACTTTGCACAAACCACAGTATCTAACAACCTTAACACAGCAGGTGATAGCTTAGTTAATTTACTCAATGCTTTCCCTACCATGAAAATCTATATCAACGGACATACTGACGATGTAGGTACAGACGACCAAAACATGAAACTCTCTGAAAAACGGGCTAGCGTTATTTACAATTATCTTATACAAAGAGGAATTGATAAAAACAGGTTATCTATTCGTGCTTTTGGTGAAACAATGCCTATAACAACTAATAGCACCCCACAAGGCAGAGCTTACAACAGACGAGTAGACTTTACAGTAAATACAGACTAATTTCAACTTTTTGACTGCTTATTTTGTATAATATTTAAATATTTACTAATTTTGCTAAATACCATGAGTGAAATAATTGAAGACCGAAAAAATGCCTTTGAACAAGAAATGAGTATTCTAGACCATGCTCAGCACCTAATCGCGTCTAATCAGCCTATATCTATTGAAGAATTTAAAAAAATGGTAGAGTCTTATGAAAATCTACTAAATGATGTAAAACTACTTACCTCAGTGAGCGATAGACTGCAAAACCGCTTGACTAATGCTAACGAAAAACTTAAAAGCCTCAATCAACAACTTAAACAACAGTCTGAGGAGATACAAACTATCAATGAAGATATCAATAAAAAAAACACAGAACTACAAAAAACTCTCGACGAGCTCATGGATACTCGCAATGACTTGACTATCGCTCGCATTAAAAAACGTTCTATTCAATACACTGTAATTGTATCTATCGTTCTTGTCTTGATATCAGAAGTGATTGACAGATTTCTTATCCCAAAAATATTCCCCGAGGCTAAGTTTTTCTCCTCTAAGGTACTTATTCTCTTGTTTATTAAACCAATTGAAAGCGCTATCTACGAACGGTTGCTACACCGTGCTCAAAGTAGAGGAGAACTAAAAAAAGGTAAAGCTGCCTTAGAATAGTATAAGTAAGTTATTCTAATGTAAAAATGTTATCTATAATTTCTATGAAGCAAACCGTGTTTTTTATCTTTCTATTGTTTTTGACTTGTATTTTATCTGTTCATTGTAAAAAGGATAGTGTTGAAAAAAGCAATCAAAATAATACAAATTCCTGTGATACTACTAATGTTACCTATGCCAGAATATTTTCCATTTTAAGCAATAACAGTTGTACAGGATGCCATGGTGCGGCAAGTTCGGTACCGCTCAATAACTATGAGAACGTTAAAGCCGCTGCTCTATCTGGTAGGCTCGTCGGTGCGGTAGAGCATTTATCTGGTTTTACACCTATGCCTAATAGCAACCAAAAAATACCCGAGTGTGATAGAAAAGCTATCAAAGCATGGATCAACCAAGGAACAAAAAACTAAGTTTCATTACATCCCTACACTAATCAAAAATCAAATTCAATCTAACTCAAACAGGATTTATTTTTGGGCGTGTCCCTTCGCTGCGCTTCGGGTCGGGCTACTGCGCACTACGCTATCGCTTCGGTGCTACGCTACGCTGCGCACTGCCTAACGGCATGCTCCGTATCCCTCACGCAAGCAGCCTTTGGATATTTTACCTTTGTTTGTTACATACTTTCGCTTTACCTTATTTGATATTGATTATCAAGTGTTTACAAGGTAAAAGTTTAAGTAAATACAGTTAGCATACTTACAGTGTTCTTGCGTGAGGCATGCGGAGGGCGTGCGTGAGCACGGTGCGAAGCCCCTCGCCCATACTCAAACTATTGCCCAGGGGGTGGGCGCAGCACCGTTAGCCCGTAGCACGCCGACCTTGTGGGCATACGCGCAGCGTAACGCCCACAAGGACACGCCCAGAAAAAAATAAAACTTTAATCCCTTATCCTAAAAACGCCTTATCTTTATAGTACTGCAAAAAATAAAAACAATATTTTGCCTATTTACCCATACCTTTGTAGTATGGAAATAGCGCATAGTTTATTAGATGCAGCAAAGTATATCCAAGATAAAAAATTATCTGCTTTGGAGCAGACCGTGTATCGTAGTTATTATGAAAATGGATGGTTTACTCCCCACTACTGCTATCAAGCATGGAATGCTTGTATGGAATGGTTAGATTTAAGTATTTTAGAAAATTTTATGTCTAAATACGTACCTGCTTCCATTCCTCAAAAAATAGGGATTATTGCAGCAGGCAACATTCCTATGGTTGCTTTTCATGATGTTTTAATGGTTATATTAAGCGGACATCATGCCGTGGTCAAATTATCTCACCAAGATAGATACCTCATTCCTTTTTTCATTCATACATGGCAGGAATTATTTCCTCAATATACTAACCGTGTAGTATTTACTGATGATTTCAGGCAGATACACATAGATAAAGTGATTGCCACAGGCAGTAACAATACAGCAAGATATTTTGAGTATTATTTTAGAAATATACCCAACTTAATTCGAAAAAATAGGTTTTCTGTGGCTGTAATCAGCGGTAATGAAATGGAAGAGCAACTGCAAAAATTGAGTTATGATTGTTTTGATTATTTTGGGCTGGGATGTAGAAATGTATCTCATATTTTTTTGCCACAAGGTTACGAGCCTATCTCTCTGTGTTCAGCTTTGGAAACTCACCCTCATAATAAAGATCATGACAAGTGGCTTAATAATTACACTTACCATAAAGCAATTTTGTTGATGAACTTAGATTATGATTTTTTAGATGGTGGCTTTTTTATTTTACGCCAGATGTCTCCCAGAACACAACCCCCTTCCATGATAGGATATTCTTTTTATACTTCTGTATCCGATTTGGAAGAAAAGTTAGGTATCTTGAAAGAGCAGCTGCAGGTTATTTTGTATAGTACTCAATTTGGTACAGCGCAGTATCCCAAAATTGATGATTTTGCTGATAATATAGACACAATGTGTTTTTTACTTCAATAACAGACAAAGTGAAACTTTGACGCATCTAACTTATCAAAAATGGATTATTATACCTCTCATGACCAATAGTTGTAGCAGGTCCGTGTCCGCTGTAAACCGTAGTCTGATTAGGTAAAGTAAGCAATTTAGTTTTTATACTCTCAATAAGAGTATAAAAATTGCCGCCAGGTAGGTCATATCTGCCAATACTTCCATTGAATAAAACATCGCCACTGATAATTTGATGACTATCTGCATGATAAAAACAAATACTACCTACTGAATGCCCAGGTGTAAAAAGAATAGTTAATGTAGTTTTACTAAACGTTATAGTATCTTTTTCATCAATGTATTTATCAGGAAAAGGTGAATGAAACGGTGGTATACCAAACATAGGTGCATACATAGGTAATTTGTGCAAGTTATCTATTTCTTTTTGATGTGCATAAAAAGGTATATTAAACGTATCTTTCACCCATTGATTACCAAAAACATGGTCTATATGACAATGAGTATTGAGTAATAGTACAGGCTTTAACTGTTGATTTTGAATAAAATCCATGAGGATATTTTGCTCATAGTAATTACTACAACCTGGATCGATAATGACACATTGTTTACTGTGGTTATCTGTTAAGATGTATGTATTTTCAGAAAAAAGATTAAAAGTAAAGCTATGTACATTCATGTTGCAAAGGTAATAAACGGCATTTGATATTGCAGTAAAAAATTGAGATACGCAAACAAGTAATAAAATTTAAGTTTTGATATTTTTTGGGCGTGTCCCTTGCTGCGCTTCGGGTCGGGCTACTGCGCACTACGCTATCGCTTCGGTGCTACGCTACGCTGCGCACTGCCTAACGGCATGCTCCGTATCCCTCACGCAAGCAGCCTTTGGATGTTTTACCTGATTTTTATACATATCTTTGCTTTATCTTGTTTTAATTTGGTTATCAAATACTTACAAGGTTAAAATTCTTTATCTTATTTCAAGTGAGGTTATTTTACCTTGTTTTACATTGATTTTCAATTATTTGTAAGGTTAAACCTTGAATACATGTACTTTTTTACCACATTTTAACCCTGAGTAATTACCTTTTACTTTACTTTCCATTGATTTTGATTTAGTTACAAATTTAAATTTTGTTTTTACCTTGATTAGAATTGATTATCAAGTACTTACAAGGTAAAAGTTTAAGTAAATGCAGTTAGCATACTTACAGTGTTCTTGCGTGAGGCATGCGGAGGGCGTGCGTTAGCACGGTGCGAAGCCCTCACCCACACTCAAACCCTTGCCCAGAGGGTGGGGCGCAGCACCGTTAGCCCGTAGCACGCCGACCTTGTGGGCATACGCGCAGCGTAACGCCCACAAGGACACGCCCAAAAAAACATTCAAAAAAATCTAATACCTTAAATTTGACCCCACGAAAAACAAACCTAACTCTAAAAATTAACTACAATTTTACCAAACTGCTCCCCTTTATCCATTACTTCAAAAGCAGCTTGGATGTTATCAAAAGTGAATTGGTGGCTTATCATGGGTATTAGCTTGTACTGCTTAATCATTTCTAACATAGACTCAAATTCTGTATCATTACCCATCGTACTGCCCATAATGGTCAATTGTTTCCAGAATACCTTAGCTGGTAAAACATTGTTAATTATGCCTGCTGTACCCCCATAAAATACAATTCTGCCACCAGGTCTGCAGACCTCTATGAGTTTAGTAAAAGTCTCGCCCGCAGCACCGTCAATAATAGCATCAAAACCGCCTGTATACCCTAATGCCTCTTTCTCCCAAGAGGGGCTTTTGTAATTAAATCCTGCCTTAACACCATAACTCATCACTTTCTCAATTTTTTCACTGCTGCTGGAGGTTACATATACCTCTGCACCTCTCACAAGAGCAAACTGCATAGCAAAAAAAGCAACTCCCCCGCCAATTCCTGTAATTAGAACTTTCTCTCCTGCTTGAACCTCCGCTCTCGTAATCGTAGCCCGATACGCTGTCAAACCTGCCAAAGGATATGCCGCAGCCTCTGAAAAAGATAAATGTTCAGGTTTAGGATATACGAAAATGGCGGGCACCTTAATGTATTGAGCAAATGTACCATTATCAGGCAAGCCTAAAATGCGATATTCTTTACTTTGTACTTTGGGATTGCTTCCCCAGTACCAAGACGGATTAATAACTACTGATTGACCTATTGTGATGTTTTTTACTTGTCTATCCACTTGATGAATTACACCTGCTCCGTCAGAACCTAAAATAATAGGGAATTTTAATCCTGCATACTGACCTTTTTGTATCCATAAATCTCTATGGTTAAGTGCAGCACTTTTGATTTCAATAAGTACCTCATCCTCTTTAATTTCGGGTGTAGGTACCTCCTCAATCATTATGGGTTGATGTACTCCTTTTAGTATTGCGGCTTTCATGTTGGTAAAAATAGATAAATTTATTCTTTATTCAAGGTAAAGATTGTGGTTTAGAATAGAGTTTATGAACAGAAATTTCTTAAACAGGGTACACAAATTTACATTATACTGATTTTCAATGTGTTATATGTAAAAATACAAAATCATGCTATTTTTTGTAAAGTGTTGATTATCAGCGTGCTTATTTAACCAAAAATCTCCTTAAACCTTGTGTTCATAAAGTCTAATATTTAAAAACTTTGTATTAGAAAATAACTTAGTGTCTCTCAATTTAAGTATCACCCTGAAAATACAGTACGTACTCAGTAAAATTTTAATTACATCAGCTCGTGTGAAGATACAATTTTTTCTATCTACCAAAAAATATCTTTCATATTATAGTCACTTATGAGTTTTTTCTGTATTTTTACAGAGAAATAAAATCACCTACCCGTAATTTTAATTGTTATGGTAAATAAAATCAAACAAATCATCTTATGTGTAGATGATGAGAAAGTTGTTCTCAATAGTCTAAGACAGCAATTACAAAGTTGCTTTGGAAACCAATATGATTACGAAATTGCAGAAAATGCCGAAGAGGCATGGGAAATTATAGGTGAACTACAACGTGAAGGCACAGAAATGGTCTTGATCATTTCAGATTGGTTGATGCCGGGTAAAAAAGGAGATGAGTTCCTCATAGAACTCCACAAAAAGTATCCGAAGGTTATTACCATGATGCTCACAGGTCATGCAGACGAGTCGGCTGTTGAAAATGTAAAGAAAAACGCTAACCTATTTGCTTGTATTCGCAAACCTTGGTCAAAAGAAGAGCTAATTGAAAACATAGAAAAAGCCTTTAAAGAATTGCATCAATAAATAACTCACTAGTCATCAATCTGATAGAATAAAGCGAAGAAATTAATGTTCAAACATTGAACTTTACTTTTACTTTTGCGTTTTACTAAATAATAATATGGCTATTATGAAATATCTATCATTCATCGCTATTGTGAGCATAGCTCTACTTGCTTCATGTACTAAAGCACCTAAGTCTCAAAAAGCAGAAGTAAAAGATGCAGAAAAAGAGCAGACAAAAGCAGGCACTACTTTTTCCCTCGATGCTGCAAAAACCGCAGTAAAGTGGATAGGTACTAAAGTTACAGGTCAACATAATGGAACTATCATCGTGAAGGAAGGCAAACTAATTACTCAAGGTAACGAAGTAGTGGGCGGAGAGTGTATTATTGATATGAACAGTATTCAATGCTTAGACCTACAACCTGGCAAAGGTAAAGAGGATTTAGAAAAGCATTTGAAATCCCCTGATTTCTTTGATGTAGCCAAATATCCTACTGCTAAATTAGTGATTACAGAAGTCAAAAAAGAACCAAATGGACAATACTCACACCGTGTTAAGGCTAATTTAACTATGAAAGATATCACTAAATCAATTGAGTTTGGTGCTAACATAACAGTGAATGAAAACACTATAACTGCTGTTTCTAATTTTAATATAGACCGTACTCAATGGGGAGTCAATTATGAGGGTAAAAAAGATAATCTTATTCGCAAAGAAATAAACTTTGACATCAATTTAATTGCGAATAAATCTTTGTAGAATATGTTTTAGTCAATTCATCGGTAAGGCAGAAGCGGCAAAATAGCTTCTGCTTCTTTATTATTTAACTCTATTAGGACTAATTTTTCTGTTCATTTTTGTTTTGGGCGTGCCCTTGCCCACGTCTCGCTGCGCTCGTGTGGGCAAGGTCGGCGTGCTACGGGCTAACGGTGCTGCG
>JANWVE010000072.1 GCA_025057675.1 Bacteroidia bacterium | reverse complement strand
AAAAGTAGAAAGCTGTTTGAAGAAACTCATGTACTTTCTCCAAAAGAGTTAGAAGCTCATTATGAAGTTTTTTTAGAGCGTTATACCAAAAAGATACAAATAGAGTCCCGCGTACTTGGCGAATTAGTACTTAACCAAATTATACCTACCGCAGTAGCATATCAACAAAAATTAGCACAAAATGTAGTTACGCTTTCGCAACTACAATTAGATTACACTGCCAAACCCCAAATTGATCTCATTAACCGTATTGCTAAACATGTAGCCATTATTAAAGAAGAGGTAGAAAAAATGATAGAGGAACGCAAAATAGGAAACAAGATAGAAGACATTGCCGAAAGAGCTATTCATTACTGCGAAAAGGTAAAACCGTATTTAGAAACTATTCGCTATCATGTAGATAAGTTAGAGTTTATTGTAGAAGATAATAGCTGGTGTTTGCCCAAATACAGAGAAATGTTGTTTATGCGATAAAAACGTATGCACTACCAAGAATTTTATCCTCAAATTACGGTACATAATCCCAATTTTAGGGAGCGGATTCAAGAAGTGCTTAAAACGCAATACTTTATGAAACACATTCACTTTGAACTCACGCGTATAGATGCAGGCTATGTAGAAGGTTGGCTTACTATGCAGGATATACATCGGCAGGGCTTAGGCTTTTTGCATGGCGGAGTAACTGCAACCTTATGCGACATAGTTACAGGATTTGCGGCGTTTAGTTTAGTACCTAAAGAGCAATACGTTGTAACCGGTGATTTGAAAATTTCTTACCTCAATCCTGCCACAGGACCTAAGGTACAAGCCATAGGCAAGGTAATTAAACAAGGTAAAATGCTTAGCTTTTGCGAAGCCGAAGTATGGAATGTAGCTGAAAACAATCGGACTTTATGTGCTAAGGCTATGTCAGTAATGGTCAATATTGTAAATTGAATTTCGTACCGGTCCTTATAGCAAGCTATGGCTGTAAGCACTAATTTTTTTCAAAAATGGGCGGAAAAGAAGCTCAAAAACTACTGTGCAAAATTGTAAGTTTCTAACAGTTTGATTTTTTCAATCTGAACGGGATGCATACCTTTAAAGAGTAAATGATAGTGTTTAAAACAGTTGTGGTTTGTAAGAATTTGAGAAATGTTTTTTGTTGATTATGTTTTGGGCGTGCCCTTGTGGGCTTTTGCCCACAAGGTCGGCGTGCTACGGGCTACGCTTTCGCTTCGGTGCTGCGCTTCGCTCCGCACCGTGCTGACGCACGCCCTTCGCATGCCTCACGCAAAAGATCTCTGAAACCATCGTTTCTCTGTTTCTTATGCAAGGTTTTAGCTTGTAAGTACTTGTACTTCAAGCTTAAACAAGGTAAAGACATAATTGCTTATCTTATCTGCGTGAGGGGCATGGAGCATGCCGTTAGGCAGTGCGAAGCGTTAGCGGAGCACCGAAGCAAAGCGTAGTGCGGAATGCCCCGACCCGAGCGCAGCGAGGGACACGCCCAAAAAAGTAAAATTATTTTTTAGACTTGAATAAGATAACTTAAACCTATTACATACCTCGGAGTACTGCCTTAGTTAGATAAAATATTTTTTCGTTATTGTAAAAAATGTGTTATATTTGTGGATGAGTATGAAAGTTATACTTACAACTCTGCTCTCAATTCTGCTCTTGCTCTTTTTATTGTTTGGCATACCAAGCAAGGAATGTTATGCCCAGCATACGCTACCTAATACTGCAAGCATAGATGCAAATTGGGTGGTTCAAATACCTAATACCACTCCTGTCGTAAAGGAGTATGAAGTTTCTATCAAACCGTTGAATTTTAGCCAAGAGCAAGCTTATCGTTTTTTTAACTGGTATAGCGAAAATCTTGTTATTTTCCAATTGGATTATCCCAATCAAAGAGCAAAAATTACTCTCGGCACAGAACACCGCCCTGACTGGACAGCCGCAGATTGGAATAGTTATCTAATAGAAAAAGCAAAGAAAGCTAGAAGCAAAAATATTACTTTTTAACTAAACTGCTCAAACATGAAAAAAAATAAGCTACCACTTGTTCTTGTTTTCATAATCAGCTTGATGTATACGAAGCTATATGCACAAATTGTAGGTACAAGTGCCTTTTTGAAAGGCAATTATGTGGAAGTAGCTGTATCAGGATGTGGGACTTATGGCACTAACACACCTGCTCCTGCAGGCTATCATCCCAATGTTGGAACTACTCTTGGATTCGTTGCTGACCCATACAAAAATGGTTGGAGTGTGGCAGGACCTGGTACCTTTCCGAATTATATGGGTGACTACTTCGTTCCTGGCTCTCCCGAAGAAGGATGGGGAATACAATTCACTGGTGGAACTTACGGCAATTACAATCTATGTAGTATGACAGGGTCAAGCGGAAGTGTATCTGGCTCTATTACAGGATATACTGCTACTTCAAGTACTATCAGTGCTACGTGGTTAGGAACAGTGGGATCTCTTAGAATAGAACAAACTACAACCATTTATTTAGACTCACTTTTCATTCTCACCTGCATGGACATTCGCAACATTGGCACATCTCCTGTAAATAATGTGTATTACATGCGAAATGTAGATCCTGACAATGAGCAGCCATGGACAGGAAATTTTACTACTACAAACACAATTGTTTATCAACAACCTATGTCCCCTGATTATAGAGCTCTGGTTAAAGCCGTGGGTTTAGCACACAACGCATATCTCGGCTTGGGTACAAAAGATCCGCGAGCAAGAGTATCGCACGGTGGTTTTTTCAACAGAATTCCAACAGATGTATATAATGGTACAGGGGGACTAACAGGTACACTGGGTGCAGTTGCAACCGCAGACGAAGCAATTTCTATTGCTTTTAATTTAGGTAATTTAGATCCAGGTGAGTGTGCTAAGTTTGCTTATGTATATATCCTTGCCGAGAGTCAATTAGAAGCGGCATTAGATGCCACTATCCCAGCATTTCTTGCGAATAGTGTAGATATATCTAGCAATCCTGTAGTAAATATCAGTAAAGATTGCAACGGTACTGTTACCCCTGTGACCCTAGAAATATCTCCCAAATCTGGTGCTTGTCCCATTACTTGGACTTACACTTGGTCACCTGCTACAGGCTTAAACACAACCACAGGTACTACTGTTATTGCAAGTCCCTCCGACACAACTATTTATACTATCACAGGTACAGATGACTGTGGTACAGTAATGTTTACAAGAAATATTCAAGTAAATGTGTCGCAAGTTACTACCTTCACTACTGACCCGCCACTGTTTGATATAAACCCACAAAAAATCTGTGTAGGACAACCCCTTACATTGGCTGTACCACAAAGCTCGTATTTCCCAGGATATGAGTACTGGACAGACTTCAATGGAGATAATGTTTTTGATGCTAATATAACCTACAACCCAAGTGCAGCAGGACTGATGACCTACACTTACACCTCACCAGGAGTATATGTACTTAAATACAGGGTTAGAAATGATGACAGTTGCTTTGCTACTATCACTCGTGTAATTGAAGTTGTACCTACGCCTATTGCGGAAATAACTTTACAGAAAGATAGCGTTTGTGAGGGAAGACCCCTTTTCATTGGAAACAACTCCATATATGCTAATGCTTATGAGTGGTCTTTCTTGAACAGTAGTGCAGCAAACGTACTACCTCCCCGTTTAGATACAACCACAGCAGGATTTAGCATAACTTTCTCTACTCCTGGAACTTACACAATCAAGTTGGTAGCCAAGAATACAATAGGATGCAATGACGTAGACACTAAATTAGTAACTGTGATACCTGCACCCACAGCTAATGTGATCCTCAGTGACTCCGTAGTATGCGTTGGAGATGCTGTAACATTTAGCACCACTAACACAGGTAACTACTCTTGGGATTTTAGTGAAACAGGTATTACAACACCCCTATACAACGTACCTAATCCTGTGAGGGTTTTTACTGAGCCTGGTGTATATACGATCGGATTCACTGCCTATGGAATTACTCTCAACTGTGAAAAGACTATATACAGAAAAGTGCGTGTGCTAGAAAAACCCATCTTGAAAATAAGGTCATCGGATAGTATAGCTTGTGTCAGAGAACCTATAATTTTCAAAAATCTATCCACGATTAACAACAACGGACAAGCAACTACTTATACATGGAACTTTGGTGATGGCAATACCTCTACAAGCAACACAGTGGTGCATGTGTATCAAAATCCAGGTGCGTATTGGGTAAAACTAACCGCAGCGACCAGCTTTGCATCAAAAACCTGTACTTACACAGATAGTATTAGGATAACAATTAACGAAGCTCCTCAAATTAAGGATATATTAGCAAACCCTGACTCAGCTGTAGCTACACCTTTCCAAAATATACAATTTACACCTGTATACACAAGCAACTTAACGCCTAATACCTTTGCATGGACATTCGGGGATAACTCTGTGGGAAGTAATGCTGAAACACCTACACATACTTATGCAGACGCAGGTTTATATCCTGTTCAACTAATTATTACAAACAAAGATGGATGCAAAGACACACTGGTGTTCTACATGCGAGTTATTGACTCAGACAGCTTATTTATCCCTAATATCGTAACTCCGAATAATGACGGTAAAAACGACGTATTCAAGGTGCGCTTTAAGCAAATTAAATCCTATCACATAGAGATATACAATCGCTGGGGTACAAAAGTGTTCGAAAGCAACGATCCTAATGAGGTCTGGGACCCTATCAAAGAGCAAGATGGTGTTTATTATTATGTTGTTATTTGTGAGGGTAGATTCGGAACTAATTTTAATAGAAAAGGAAACATAACGGTCATGCGATAGTAACCCTTGCATCAAATCAAAGCAGGAAGAACTCTCTCCTGCTTTATTTATTTTTTGTAAATTAGAATTTGCATTTTAGGGTCAATTATATCAAGTTTATTTTTTTACACAAAGAGCAACACTTCAAGTTTAAATTTTGATTTTTTGGGCGTGTCCTTGCCTGCGTTTCGCTGTGCTCATGCAGGCAAGGTCGGCGTGCTACGGGCTAACGGTGCTACGCCCCACCCGCCCACCCCCTGAGCAAGAGTGAAGGAGTGGGCGAGGGGCTTCGCACCGTGCTGAAGCACGCCCTCCGCATGCCTCACGCACACAGCAGGTACGCTAATCTCATTTAATCAATACTTAACCTTGTAAGTACCTGATAATGAACATTAAACAAGATAAAAGTAAAGTTTAACCTTATAAATCTTTGAAAATCAATTGAAAATAAGGTAAAATTTAGGTAGTCAGAGTTAAAATATTATGAAAAGTCTATGTATTCAAGATTTAACCTTGTACATACTTGAAAATGAATATAAAAAAAGACAAAGTAGCTATACTTCAAACAAAATAAAAAATTTCAATCTTGTAAGTGTTTGATAATCAACATCAAGCAAGGTAAAGCAAGAGTATGTATAAAAATGAGTAAAACATCCAAAGACCGCTGCGTGAGGCATGCGGAGGGTGCGTGAGCAGTGCGGAGCGTAGCGCAGCACCGAAGCGATAGCGCAGCCCGCAGCACGCCGACCTTGTGGGCATACGCGCAGCGTAACGCCCACAAGGACACGCCCAAAAAATCTCAATTAAAATACTCATTCTAAAATGAAACTCTTAACCCATAACAAGTTTCCCTTATTGTTTGTACCCGTGGCTACTATCTGATTGTGAGCAATAAGTTGAGTAGGTAAGTAGTCAATAACCTCAAAACCATCCGCACTTAAATCAGATATAGTTTTAATCTGCCCTGTGAAAGGATTATACTTGCAAGCATGTAAATGATGATATTTGCCATTTTGCTGTGTGTTCATGAAAAAGACAAAAATATTCTGCTGCGTATAGTGAGAAAAAACATAACTTTTTTCTATCGGTTTATGAGAGAATAGATGCCCTGTATAGGTTTTGATCTGTCGTGTACGAGGTATTCGGTCTGTACGAAGATAATTCCCATTTGGGTCAAATTTGATAAGAAGAATATCAAAGTATTCATAGTCTGTATAAGGGTCTGCAAAGCTACCCCCCACCCCTCCCATAAACATACTAGTGTTATTAAAATTTGTATTACTGTATTGGCGTTTTATGAATAGCTCTGCCTGCGCTACTAATTCACCCTCTTGGGTGTAAAATAACTTGTGTAAATAAACTCCTCCCTGAGTATAGAGCATACTTCCCATGCTACTTGTACGGATAGATTTTTGTAACTCACCTTTGTAATCATATTGTTTAGTCCATACAGTAAGCCCATCGTGTTGGAATTTTTGCACAAAAATACCTATCATTTCATCTTGTGATTTAGATTTTGTATATTCACCTATTACGTAGATGTTTTTTTGTGTATCGGTTGTAAAATGTAAATAATTAGTTTCTGCCTCTGGATGTATAGCACAAGCATGAAGTATCTGGCCATTTGAGTCTAACTCAAACAAAGTGTTTTTGCGGGGAACGCGTTCTGTACCGAATTTTTGTAGGTCTATCTCTGCACTCCATATATATAAGCGCCCATTAAGATTAAGAACATCCATTAAACCAAATTTAGAGTTGGGTAGGGACAAAACTTTTTGAGCAATTATTTGTAAAGAATTAAGGTTTATTTTGAGCATTTCTACGCTTCTTTCTGTATTAGAGAATTCTCTTTCATAAAAACATACTAGTGTATCACCGAGTAAGAGGTCATGGTATTTTTCTAATTGTTTAGCAGGACATAGAACAAAAAACTGTTCTTTGTGTAAGTTACCTTTTTGGTCATATAGCACAAGCAAGACTTCTTTCTGATTAGGATTAGCTTGGTTATTAGTTCGGGTAGCTATTCCTATCCAGTAGTCTCTCCATACGTATTTTATTTTTATAGGTCGGTTATCTGCATGGGTTGAATATTGCTGCGTTTCAGGCTGAATATTTTGATTTAAGACCATTTCAAATTTTTTTTTACCGTTAGGATTATCCTCGCTGAACGAGTTTTTCTCAGGCATAAAGGATATCCAAATTTTTTTGTGTAAGCTGTCTACAAGTACCCTTTGGATACCTGCTCTGTATAAGAATTTAGGCAAATCAAACTGAGCCTCACTGATAAGATCTTGGGCTAAAGCTATATTAAGCAGAAGAGCTAGTGTAGCAGTTGTGATAACTCTAAACATTATACAAAGATAATATATTAAATCTGATAAAATTGTTTTATGAGTGTTAGGTTTATTTTTGGGCGTGTCCTTGTGGGCGTTTCGCTGACGCTTGTACAAGAAGGGCACACCCAAAAAATGAGTTCATTCATTCTCAATTATACAGTTAATAATCATGTAACAAAATAATTCAAAAATAAATCGTACCTTTGCAGCATAAAATTAAAATGGATATAAAAATATGGCAAAAAGAAAAAATAATACCTTATCTAATCTTGATAAGGCTACAAGCAAGGTAAAAACAAAGGAAGAAATAGTAAAGTTTTCACCAGAAGAGGAGAGTACAAATAAAACCTCTAAACCAAAAGTTACTCGTGCGAGAACTAAATCAGTTGAAAAAATTACTATCATTGAGACTAATGAGGAGAACATTGCTAGTACCTCAAATGTAGAAGATGCTATTATTATTGAAGAGAGCCCCAATACTAATATAGTAATTGATGATATGATAGATGCCGTGAAAGATGCTAATCATCTTCAAGAAGTAAAAGAAAAGAAAAGCCAATACAAACATCCCCTTTTACAAGAAGAGAACACACACAATAAAAACCCATACGATAACCTAGCCCACCTTTACGCCACACTTGTACAAGATATGGCTAAATTCCAGCAAGAATTCTTATCTACTACATGGAAAGTTTTTATTGAGTATTCCAATCAAACTATAGCTCAATACTACACTATGTTGAACCAATTCGGCAAAGTAAAGAAATAACACCTCTGATAAATCAGCAGAGTCATAGAGCAAAAGTAAAAGTAAAAGTCAGTCAAGGCGCTTCTGTCATACATCACAAAAGCGTCTTTTTTGTTTTACACTGTAGTTTGTGAACAAAAATTCTATTAAGTATTATTTTTTACAAGAAATAGGTATAAGATTACTTACTAAGTATTTTTTGGATGTATCCTTACCTACGTTACGCTGGTGTGTAGCATGGGT
The DNA here is from genome assembly GCA_025057675.1 of Bacteroidia bacterium. GTDB lineage: Bacteria > Bacteroidota > Bacteroidia > JANWVE01 > JANWVE01 > JANWVE01. Next base: position 5,658 of record JANWVE010000072.1, on the reverse strand, counting down.
AAAGTCGGCGTGCTACGGGCTAACGGTGCTGCGTTCCGCCAACCCTTTGGGCAAGGAGTTAAAAGTACGCGGGACCTTTGCACCCAGCCTGACGGTTTCCCTCTGCATACTTCATGCAGAGTACCTTACAAGTATGCTAAACCATTCAGGTTAGGTTTAACCTTGTAGGTAGGTAAGAATAAAGCAAAGATACGTATAAAATACGATAAAAACCTCAAAATCCAGAGTTAAATGCGTGAGGGGCATGGAGCATGCCGTAAGGCAGTGCGGAGCGGTAGCGAAGCACCGAAGCACACGCGTAGTGCGGAATGCACCGACCCGAGCGCAAGCGAGGGACACGCCCTAATATAACAGAACATACAATTTTAGTTTATAATGAGCATAATTGAAAATACGCCTGGTACAAAGTTTTTATATTAAGTCTAAAAAATAATTTTACTTTTTTGGGCGTGTCCCTTCGCTGCGCTTCGGGTCGGCGTGCTGCGGGCTGCGCTATCGCTTCGGTGCTGCGCTTCGCTCCGCACTGCTGACGCACCCTCCGCATGCCTCACGCAACGCCGTATTTGGATGTTTTACCTCATTTTTATACACATCCTTGCTTTACCTTGTTTGATATTGATTATCAAATATTTACAAGGTTAAACTTTTTTACCTTGTTTGAATTGCGTCCGTTTTTATCTTGTTTTGTATTCATTTTCAATTATGTACAAAGTTAAACCTTGAATATACAGACTTTACACAACCCTTCAACCTTGAACACACAAATTTTACTTTATTTTGTATTGATTTTCAATGATTTACAACGTCAAAATACATTTTAACGTTGTATGATGTTTATTTTCAGATACTTACAAGATTAAGTTTTATATAAGTGGGATTAGCATACTTACTGCTTGCGTGAGGCATGCGGAGGGCAAGCCGTGAGGCTTGGTGCGAAGCCGCTCGCCCACGCTTTTACTCTTGCCCAGGGGTGGGCGTAGCACCGTTAGCCCGTAGCACGCCGACCTTGTGGGCATACGCGCAGCGTAACGCCCACAAGGACACGCCCAAAAAATTAAAACTTAACTTTGGTGAATTGCCATTCGCGTACTGAAAAGATAGACTTAATATAATAAACAAGCATAATGAAAATGCGCACGATACAAAGTTTTTATATCTGTGATACTCAAATCACAGCCAAGCCATATTGTTGTAAAGAATACTTACTTTCCATCCATTGATGAACTGTCCCAAAGAAACAGAATAACTACCGCAAGCTATACTCACAACCGTATCTTGAAAGACTTCTAATCGTAATTTTTCCTTTATTTCTTAAAAACCTTCAATCAGTGTTAAAAAAATACCTATATTTTACTCTACTTAACGTCTCGCTTTAACAGCAAAGAGACATCATTCTTTTTTCATAACTGTACAAAAGTACAGTCTTTTGTTTCTGACAAAAAGAACTAAAAAATGTTACTCATATTGAGGTTAATTGGAATATATTTTATTTCACTTCTTAAAAGTTTTGTTTCTACCTGCAACTATTGCTTTTGAGGATCTTTTAGTAACGTCTTGCAAGGCGCTGCTAATTGCCCCCTTTTTATTGAGTATTCTTACTTCAGACACGCCCGTTTCTAAACCTAACATAATAAGGGTATTATTTTTTACATCATAAACCTGAAGCTCTCCTTCAATAACGACACGCTCTCGTTCATTGAAAGCACCCTCATCTTGTTTATGTCCGTACACAGGAATGAGACTTTTTTTTGCATTAAACTTAACTGTTTTCACTAATATAAGATAATCATAGTTCATTTTAGCTAGTCTTTGCAAGGGTTGCTTTTCAGAAAAGATATTTTTGAGCTTTGTATTAGTTTCTATGAAGGTACTATCTAAGGGGGGGAATATGGTAACTTCCACCGTAGATTTTTTTTGTCTTTTAACTTGTTTTTGAATTTGTTTAGAAAGTTCAGTAAGATAATTTGCTGATAAGATAGTAGTATATTGTTCTTTGGGTACTTTACTACCTAAGTACTTTTGTAGTGTACGTTCATTTACTGTATATTCTACGTCAGAGGGCATTTGCATCAGAGCGACCCGTTTTTGGGAAAAGTCTGCGCGTTCGCGTACATCTAAAAAAGACTTGTGGACACAAGATTGAAAAAAAAACCCAAAAACAATTAAGAATATATAAATTGGCTTTAAATCCATAATTCAAAGTTATGTTTTTTTACCCTAATGTAAAATAAATTTTTGTGTACGGCTGGAATTACGTTATATTATGGCTGATATTTTGCTCAATCCACGCCAAAAGAGTATAATTGTGTTTATATGGGGAGGTAGAAACAGTTTTGGGCTTGTTAAAAGACATATTTTGATAATAAATCTAATCACAATGAGCATGATACAAGGTTTTGATATCGGCAATAGTTATATGAGAAGCATTAGGTTCTTTTCTTTGGTTTTCAAAAAGGATATCAGGTCTAAAAAATAATTTTACTTTTGGGCGTGTCCCTCGCTGCGCTCGGGTCGGCGTGCTGCGGGCTACGCTAACGCTTCGGTGCTACGCACTGCTGACGCACCCTCCGCATGCCTCACGCAAGCAGTATTCTGATGTTGTATCTGTTTTTTAGACATATCCTTGCTTTACCTTGTCTTAGTTTCATTATCAAGGGTTTACAAAGTTAAAATTTTTTACCTTATTTGAAATACCGTTACTTCACGTTGTTCTATATTCATTTTCAAGTACTTACAAGGTTAAAACTTAGAGTACATGAACCTTTGATAGCCCTTTAACATTGATTAAATAAACTTTACCTTATTTTTCAGTCATTTTTAAGTGTTTACAAGGTCAAAATGTATTTTTACCTTGTTTAGTGTTCATTATCAATTACTTACAGAATTGCATTTTGTATGAGTAGATTTAGCTTATTTGCCGCTTGCGTGAGGCATGCGGAGGGCGTGCGTCAGCACGGTGCGAAGCCCCCCGCCCACTCCTTCACTCTTGCTCAGGGGGTGGGCGGGTGGGGCGCAGCACCGTTAGCCCGTAGCACGCCGACCTTGTGGGCATACGCGCAGCGTAACGCCCACAAGGACACGCCCAAAAAGAGATTAACACTGAAATCTGAAAATTAAATGATATTTGTAAGTAATTGTTTTTTAATATCTTACAAAATTAACTCCAAGATAAAAAATCGTTTTTAAGACAAAAAGTTTTGTTAATTACAAAAAGCATATTACTTTTGCAGTCCGATTATTTGATGTAAGTATGCCGCAATACGAAACAACATTCATTCTGACACCTACGCTTAGCGAGGAAGCAGCCAAAGCTACGTTTGAGAAATTTCTCAACATAGCCAAAGACGGAGGCGCTACTATCATACATACCGAAGAGATAGGATTGAAAACATTAGCCTACCCAATTCAGAAGCACACCAGCGGATATTATTTTTACTTTGAGTTTCAAGCACCTGGTACATTCATTAGTAAGCTAGAACGAGAATATCAAATTGATACAAATGTAATCCGCTACCTGACTGTAAGTTTAGACAAACACGCTATCGCTTTTAACATCAAAAGACGCGAAGGTGCATTTAACCAACCCAAGAGTACAACAGTGGAATAACCTAATCTTAAATAAATTTAGTAGAAACTTATTTAACTAAAGATAACGATGGCTGACTTGAAGATGCCCGAAATCAATAGCGTTGTTGTTGTGGGCAATTTAACAAAAGACCCTATGTTTAGAGAAACAAGTTCTGGAACCCCTGTGGTCAATTTCACCATAGCATCTAACCGTAAGTACAAAGATGCATCAGGAAATTGGCAAGAAGACGTATGCTACGTAGGGGTCGTTGCTTGGAACAAGCTCGCAGAAAGCTGCAAAAACAACCTTAGAAGAGGTTCTGCAGTACTAATTGATGGTGAATTACAAAGTAGAAGTTGGAAAACAGAAGATGGACACAACCGCAGCGTGGTAGAGATTAAAGCAAGACGGATTCAGTTCTTAAACAAGAACTACAAAAAACAAGGTAACGATAACAATCACAATCACTTCATTATGGAAGAGGACGAGGATAGCTACATGGAAGATCCAAAGTTCCTCAATGAAAACATGAACCACCACGAATAGTACTTATAGAAGACTTGGAATATGAAAAAACAAACCGTAGGACAGGAAGCACCCCAATTGATACAACCTCCCGCTATGATGGGTACCGAGGCTAAAAAAAAGTACTGCCGCTTCAAAAAGGCAGGAATCAAACACGTAGATTACAGGGACCCCAACTTTTTGATGAAATTCCTGAATGAGCAAGGTAAAATTCTGCCCCGACGTATTACAGGCACTAGCTTAAAATTTCAACGTAAAATTGCTAAGGCGGTCAAGCGTGCTAGACACTTAGCACTTCTACCTTATGTCGCAGATGGATTAAAATAGGAGGAAAGAACTATGGAAATTATACTAAAACAAGATGTAAAAGGTTTAGGCTTCAAAGACGACATTGTCAAAGTTAAAGATGGATTTGCTAACAATTATCTTATACCTAAGGGTATGGCAATCCCAGCTACACCTGCAAACCGAAAAGTATTAGCAGAGAACCTAAGACAATCCGCTCTTAAACAAGAAAAGATTAAAGCCGCAGCACAAGAGAAAGCTAAGAAATTAGAAGGCGTTTCAGTTCAAATCATAGCTCTAACAGGTGAGGATGGCAGAATATTTGGATCAGTAACTACTACGCAAATTGTAGAAGCACTCAAAAACAAAGGTATTGAAGTAGATAGAAGACGTATTACTATTGATGACGAGATTAAGTTCGTCGGTAATTATACTGCAACTATCAATCTACACCGGGAAATCAAGGTCAAAATTGGGGTGGAAGTAGTTAAGAAGCAGTGAAATCTTTTTGTCCTTAGGACACTTAACGACAAAAAGGGCGTGCTTATTTCAAGCAACGCCTTTTTTGTACTCTTGTACTCTTTTCTGGTACTATCACTCGCTCTGAGAGTCAAAAGTCCTTTTTGCTAGTTCATCGTTAAGTAAATATAAAGCGGAAGAGTTATCGCCAATCATTTTTAACTTTTTAATAATAGTATTAACCAAAGCCTCTTCTTCAACTTGCTCTGTAATGAACCATTGTAAAAATGTATGTGTTGCAAAATCATTCTCCTGTAATGATAATTTGATTAAATTACTAATAGATTGGGTAACTTTCTTTTCATGTGCAAGGGTAATCTCAAATACGTGTGTGATAGATGTAAAATGGTTAATAGGTTCAGGAATGGACTGTATTTTAACATGTCCACCTACATCATGAAGGTACTTAAATTGCTTCATTGCATGAAGATTCTCTTCCTGTGCTTGTACTAGAAAGAAGTTAGCAAACCCATCAAGATCGTCCTTTAAGAAATAAGATGCCATTGTAAGATATTGGTTAGCAGAATACAACTCGTGATGGAGCTGCTCTATGAGGGCATCTTGCATTTTTTGGCTTATTGTCATACAGCAAATATAACACTTCGATTTGAATTTTAGGTGCATAAGTTAAACACAAATTTTACATATAATGAGTTCAATAAATCTTTTCATGAGTAAAATGCATTTTTGGGCGTGCCCCTTGCTGACGCAAGGGTCGGGGCATTCCGCACTACGCTTCGCTTCGGTACTTCGCTAACGCT
>JANWVE010000071.1 GCA_025057675.1 Bacteroidia bacterium | reverse complement strand
CACCGTTAGCCCGTAGCACGCCGACCTTGTGGGCATACGCGCAGCGTAACGCCCACAAGGACACGCCCAAAAAAATATCAAATTAAAATCGGTCGGCTTATTACGAGGGTAAAACGGATTTAAAGTTATATTCATCAAAAAATAAAAGTGAGATTAGAAAACCTAATCTCACAACTAGTGATGTATTGTATCAAGTTTGTAACTATGCAATTACCCAGGTATCACCTGAATTGATAAGCTTAACAATATCCCCCTTGCCTTTTTGGTCTATGGCATCCTGTATTTGTTGTTTCATTACATCTTCATAGCATGGGCGCTCTGTAACATAAAACACACCGAAAGGACGAGGTAGATCTGTGTCTTTGGGGTCATCAAACATACGGGTTAGAATGTTTGCTTTGATAACATCCTTTTCGTCGTGTATCCACAAGTCATTTACAGAGGTATCAGCCATATCTACAACTACAGGTTTAGTACCATCTAACTTAACTCCCTTTTTACCATTGTCAAAGAGCATAGGTTTGCCATGTTCTACGTAAATGCCCTTTTGGAACTTAGTTTCTTTTTCTGTAAAAATAAAGAAAGCGCCATCATTAAAGATATTGCAGTTTTGGTAAATTTCTACAAAGGATGTGCCTCTATGCAGTGCCGCCCGCTTTAATACCATTTGTAAATGTTTAGGGTCTCGGTCTAAAGAACGGGCTACAAAAGTAGCGTCCGCTCCTAGTACCAACGCACAGGGGTTGAATGGATGATCGATAGATCCTACGGGAGTAGATTTGGTAATTTTGCCTTCCTCAGAAGTTGGTGAGTATTGTCCTTTTGTCAAGCCATAGATTTGATTGTTAAAAACTAACAGCTGTACATCTAAATTGCGTCTTATGAGCTGCAAGGTATGGTTAGCACCAATAGATAGGGCGTCCCCATCACCAGAGATAACCCAAACGGATAAATCAGGGCGAGTCATTTTTAGACCCGATGCAATTGCTGTAGCACGCCCGTGAATAGAATGAAGACCGTAAGTCTCCATATAATAAGGAAAACGACTTGAGCAACCAATTCCTGATACAAAAGCAAACTTTTCGCGTGGAATGCCTAATTCAGGTAAAACAGTTTGAACTTGTTTAAGAATAGAATAGTCTCCACAACCTGGGCACCAGCGTACTTCCTGGTCTGATGCAAAATCTTTCGCTGTAAGCGTAGTGGTATGATTTAAAGTGATTGTCTCTGACATACTTTTTTGTTAATTAAAGGTTACACGTTATTTACCAAGAACTTCAAGGATTTTTGCTTTCATTTCAACTACATTAAAAGGCAGCCCTTGAATTTTGTTGAAAGGAATAGCATCTACAAGGAATTTATCCCGGATAATTTTTACTAATTGCCCGTTGTTAATTTCTGGCACAAGTACTTTCTGATATTTTTTGAGTATTTCTCCAAGATTCTTAGGAAATGGATTTAAGTAGCGGAGATGTATTTGTGCAATACTATACCCTTGATTATTTAGCTCCCGTATAGCAGTACGAATGCAACCAAAGGTAGAACCCCATCCCACTACAACTAATTCACCGCTTTCCGGACCTTGTTCAATCTCTTGTAAGGGAATATAATCTGCTACCTTATCTACCTTAGCTTGGCGCATTTTTACCATGAACTCGTGGTTTTCAGGATCATAAGATACATTACCTGTTTCATGCTGTTTTTCTAACCCACCTATACGATGTTCTAGTCCTTTTGTACCAGGAAGTACCCAAGGGCGAACAAATCTATCATCTCGTTTGTAAGGTAGCAGCTTACCATTTTGTCCATTAGGTTCGGTCAAAAAGTTAGGATTAATTTTTTTGTACTTAGTTATATCTGGAATTAACCAGGGTTCAGCACCGTTAGCGATGTAACCGTCGGAAAGGAGCATAACAGGTACCATGTGTTCTATGGCAATACGTGAAGCTTCAATAGCTACATCAAAACAGTCGTTGGGCTGGCGAGTGCAGATAACTACCACGGGGCATTCACCATTTCTGCCGTACATAGCTTGTAGAAGGTCAGCTTGTTCGGTTTTAGTAGGTAAGCCTGTGGAGGGACCTCCGCGTTGAATATTGACAATAACAATAGGTAGCTCTAACATTGTAGCTAAACCTATTGCTTCACCTTTAAGAGCTATACCAGGTCCGGAGCTTGTAGTAATAGCTAAAGCACCACCAAAAGATGCTCCAATGGCGGCACATATCGCCGCAATTTCATCTTCAGCTTGGAACGTATGTACGTTGTAGGCTTTATGTTTTGAAAGTTCGTGTAGAATATCTGATGCAGGTGTGATGGGGTAGCTGCCAAGGTATAAAGGTAGTCCTGCTAACTCTGAAGCAGCAATAAAGCCGTAGGCTAAAGCTTGGTTGCCCATTATGTTACGGTACTTACCTTTTTCCATAGTGGGCGCTTGTTTCACATCATAGCGTGTAGTAAATAATTCTGTGGTTTCACCGTAGTCATAACCTGCGCGGAGTAGCCGTAAGTTAGCTTGTAAAATCTCGGGTTTTTTAGCGAATTTAGCTTCCAAGTTGCGAATAGCACTTTCTAAGGGTCTGCTGTATAACCACATTAAAAGCCCGAGTACGAACATATTTTTGGAGCGATCGGCTTCTTTGGTGGAAAGACCACTATCTTGGAGTGCATTCCGAGCAATTTTAGTTATATCAATTTTTATAACGTTATATTTGTCTAAGCTGCCATCTTCCAATGGATTTTTGTCCATTTTAGCTAAGCGCAAGTTTTTTTCATCAAAACCATCCGAATTTGCGATAATAAGTCCGCCTACTTCTAAGTATCGTAAATTAGCTTTGAGCGCAGCGGCATTCATAGCTACTAGCACATTACATATATCCCCTGGAGTATCCACTTCTGTAGAGCCGAAGTGAATTTGGAAACCCGATACCCCTGCTACGGTACCCTGGGGCGCGCGAATTTCAGCTGGATAATCAGGGAAGGTGCTTAAATCGTTTCCAAGTAATGCAGAAGCGTTAGTAAATTCTGTACCTGTGAGCTGCATCCCATCCCCTGAGTCACCTGCAAAGCGTATGGTTACTTCGTCTTTTAATACTACCGGTTTAGCCATTTTTCTGAAATTTTATTTTATTTAATGTGTGAAATTACTATAAATTCTTTGATTATGAACAAAAATTTGAATAATTGGTTTAATACACGTTGATTTAGTTAGTCTTTATTATTCTTTAACACGCTCTAAATATGTATCTGTGCGGGTATCAATTTTTATTTTCTCACCTTCATTGACAAACATCGGAACGCTGATTTTAGCACCTGTTTCTAATATAGCAGGTTTCATGATATTATTTACAGTATCTCCTTTTACCGCAGGTTCAGCATAAGTTACCAGCAGTTCTACAAAGTTAGGTACTTGTGCAGTAACGGGTGTATCGCCTTCAAACTCTACTGTTACGTCAAAACCTTCTTTAAGGTATTTAATTTTATCCCCGAACAGCTTCTCGGGAATGTAGTATTGCTCGTATGTACCTCCTTCTATATCCATGCAGACAAGGCTATCCCCTTCTTTGTAGGAGTATTGTAATTTTTTTGTTTCTAAGTCTACAATATCAATAGTTTCTCCTGCACGAAAGCGATGTTCTAATATCCTGCCTGTACGAATGGAACGCATCTTTACCTGATAAAAAGCACGTAAGTTTCCTGGCGTGCGATGCTGGTACTCTTCTACGATACAGAGTTCTCCTTCAAACCGAATAGCTATGCCATTTCTTAAATCGGATGTGGTTGCCATATTTACTGTGCTGAATAACCCTGCAAAATTATAACTTTATCTTGATTAAAATCAATATGCTTGATATCATTGGGAATTTTGTTATTCTAACTCTAAAAAATAATTATACTTTTGGGCGTGTCCCTCGCTGCGCTTCGGGTCGGGCTACTCCGCACTACGCTGACGCTCGGTGCTACGCTGCGCTTCGCACTGCCTAACGGCATGCTGCGTATCCCTCACGCAAGCCGCATTTTGACGTTTTATCTATGTTTGTATATATATACTTTTCTTTACCTTGTTTGATGCTCATTATCACGTACTGACAAGATTAAAATTTTTTACTTTATTTGAACTGCTGTCGTTTTATCTTATTTTGTGTTTATTTTCAAGTATTTGCAAAGTTAAGCCTTGAATAGGTGGACTTATTATACCCTTTTAATCCTGAAAACCCAAATTTTACCTTATTTTAACATTTTAACGTGAGTTTTGTATTGTGGTGTGTTGAATAAGCAAAAAGGCATAACAACTAATTTCAGAGCGGATATCGCAACTATAATCCAAGCAGCCCAACGAGTAGATTCACAAAAAAAACGAAAAAATTCACTTTTTTCGTCATTACAAGCAATTCAATAACAAGCAAATGTGTCCAAAACTCACCTTTTATTAAGCTTCATTTGGTTGGAGTTTGCTTTTTTTGACCCTATTAACGTAAAATAAAGCTATTAGTATTCCATAAAAAGGCAAAATTGGAATTTTATATCGTACTAAGGCACCCAGGTTTGGCGTGGAAAAACCTACCATGTACCCAAATAAAATGATGAAAATGAGTGCAGGCAACAAAAAAGTATCCTGACCAAATTGCTTGACTAAATATGAAAATTTGTTTCTTCTCAATACAACAATCAATAAATATAAAAGCAAACTGTTCTCTATAGACGCTATACCGATAAAAGGATTTTTAACGTCAAAAGGTAAGGGTCTAAATAAACCGTTGAATAAAGCTAAATAGGTATTAGTTTTGATAGATGTCCCTCCTGCTGAACCTTTTTCACTCAAATCATATTGGGTTGCTTTGGCGGTTTCTAGTACATTTTTTACCGCAAACTTACCAAATTTTTTACTAAATGTAACTACGGCGTACCCACCTACGGCAGCCCCAATGATAATCAACACAGGAACAGATAAACGCCTTAAAATAGGGTTTTTGATGAATGTCCTTAGATCCAGCATAAACCACAGCGTCAGTGGTAAGATTAAAGCAAGTAAAATATAGACTTTGATATCTAACATCACTTTTGTACCTACAATTAGCCAAAGCACGTAAATAAACTTGAACTTTCTTAAAATAAATAAACGGTAAAATCCAGCTACAACAAAGCCAACCCCTCCAATAGTAATAGAGTCCTTCAAAATACCTGAACCCCAAAAGCACAAACTCGGAATAGCAAAAAAAGCATAGAACAAAAATTTCTTTTTCTCAGGGTAGCGTTCAAGGGTAACTTGGTAAAATAACCACATTCCAATAAACGAAAAGAAACTCACTCCACAAGAAGCTGCCATATAACTCTTGTGCGTGAGCAGTTTTACGTAAAAAACGTACTTACTGGTTAAAAATGCAGACTCTTTTGGTTCGTTAGGCAGATACAAAGCAGGCCACGCTAATGCTCTCTTGTGCTGAAAAGTATACCTCTCCATATCATACCACTCGCTCGGATAACCTGAAAAAATTTCAAGTCCAATATCAGGATAGTCTATGAATATATCATAAAAATCGTTTGTGGTAATATGATAAATGTAAGTATCTCCCCCTCCATAAAAATACTGATATATTATTCCCACGCTAATTCCTGAAACTAACTTAATCGTCAGAGCTCTGAAAAAATACTCTCTCTCAAAAGCATTGTAGTATTTATACTTAAACCAATCCGCAATTGCATATATCACAAAAACAGTGATGGCTGTGTAAATCCAATCATGGGGCTTTAAAAACTGTGTATATAATATCATACTGACCTTTTTACAAAAATACTAAAAGTTTTGAGTAACTTTGAACCGAAGCCATTTGCTTTATGTTTTTTGTGTATATTTGTACGCGCCATGCAAGTTATTATTGACCAAAACTCAGGCTTCTGCTTTGGTGTACTATATGCTATACAAATGGCTGAAGATGAACTAGCAGAAAAAGGCATTTTATATTGTTTAGGAGATATTGTTCATAACAATAAAGAAATTGAAAGATTAGCACAAAAAGGGCTAAAAATCATCAGTCATGAAGAACTAAAACAGCTCAAAAATACGACGGTTCTCATTCGTGCGCATGGAGAACCCCCTGAAACTTACAAAATTGCCATAGAAAACAATCTTACTCTCATAGATGCTTCTTGTCCAGTGGTATTAAAGCTACAACACAGGGTAAAAACCGCGTTTGATTTGGGCAGTCAAATCGTAATTTATGGAGAACCAGGACATGCTGAAGTAAATGGCTTACTTGGACAAACTAAAAACCAAGCTATTGTGATAAAGAATATTCAAGAACTAGATAAAATTGATTTCTCACGCCCTATTACTTTATTTAGTCAAACCACAAAGAGTACAAAAGAATTTTATGAGATTGCTCAGGAAATTCAAAAAAGACAAGCCGAATTCAAAGCCAACGACACAATATGCAGACAAGTCTCTAATAGAGATATTCAGCTCCGTGAATTTGCACAAAAATTTGACGTCATTATCTTTGTATCTGGCAAGAAAAGCTCAAATGGTAAAGTTTTGTATAAGGTATGTCAAAGCGTCAATCCGAGAAGCTATTTTATATCAGAAGTAGATGAACTTAATCCTCATTGGTTTGAAAACTGCGATACTGTGGGTGTTTGTGGTGCTACTTCCACGCCCATGTGGTTGATGGAGCAGGTAGCCGAAGCCATTCGCAATAAACACTTTATATTGACAAGCACATAATTTTTAGTTAAGTTTGAAATTTGACAAAAACCTTGAACTCTTCAGATCGGATTTCTAATTAACAACTTGTATCCCTAATTTTCTTTTGGGCGTGTCCCTTCGCTGCGCTCGGGTCGGCGTGCTGCGGGCTGCGCTATTGCTTCGGTGCTTCGCTACGCTTCGCACTGCTGACGCACCCTCCGCATGCCTCACGCAGCAACATTTTGACGTTTTACCTTGTTTTTATACATATCTTTGATTTACTTTGTTTAGTTTTGATTATCAAGCGTTTACAAGGTCAAAATTTTTTACCTTCCTTTTAATTACCGATTATTTTACCTTGTTTTATATTCATTTTCAATCATGTACAAGGTTAAACCTTCAATACACGAACTTTCTGTGCTGTTTTAACCCTAAATGTTCAAGTTTTACCTTATTTTCAATTGATTTTCAAACATTTACAAGATTAAAATATATTTTTATCTTTTTTAGTGTTCATTTTCAGGTACCTACAAGGCAAAGATTTGAATAAATAGACTCTACCAACCTGCCAAGACTCTTGCGTGAGGCATGCGGAGGGCAAGCCGTCAGGCTTGGTGCGAAGCCCCTCGCCCACGCCCTTAACCCCGTAACCAGGGGGTGGGCGGGTGGGGCGCAGCACCGTCAGCCCGTAGCACGCCGACCTTGTGGGCATGAGCCAAGCGAAACGCCCACAAGGACACGCCCAAAAAATATCAAAATAATTTTAATTGTACATTTGTTTTAGAGGGTACAGAAAATAAAGTTAAATCATACTCGGGCATTTTTCTATCTTTCATGTATTTGTCAATCGCTACCCTGACTATGTATTGTATCATCTCTGCTATCTTACCCGAACCTTTTAACCGCAAACCAGGTCTATAATCGGATAAAGTTCCATTATGACACTCTGCTATCTGGCGTAGTACCTTATCGGCTAAATCGGGATAAGTTTTACGTATCCAGTCCGTAAAAATAGTTGCAATGCTCCCGTTTAAGCGAACAATCGTATATTCTGCCCCTAAAGCACCTGCATCAGCGGCTTTTTGAATAATGGCAGGTATTTCATAACTGTTTAAACCAGGAATAATAGGTGCTACCATCACTTGAACAGGTATTTTCTGCCGCGAAAGCTGATAGATTACTTTTAACCTTTTCTCAGCTGTAGATGTACGTGGTTCTAAGTGCTGCCTAAGTGTATCATCAAGGGTGGTGAGAGAGATATTTACATGTACTAAACGAAGTGCTGCTAAATCTTGCAGAATATCTATATCTCGTAAAATTAAACTATTTTTAGTAATAATGCTTACAGGATGTTTGTATGCCAAGCAAATTTCTAATATCTGGCGGGTAAGTTTGAAAGTTCGTTCAGCAGGTTGATAACAATCCGTATTACCTGATAGCATAAAAGGCGTAGGCTTCCAGTTTTTTTGCTCAAAAGTTTTACGTAAAAGATCAGGAGCATTGTGCCGCACAAAAATTTTCTGTTCAAAGTCTAATCCTGCACTTAATTCCCAATACTCATGTGTATTACGTGCGTAACAATATACACAGCCATGTTCGCATCCTTGATATACATTGAGTGAATAAGACAAAGGAATATCTTCACTTTCTACCTTGTTCATAATTTTATGAGGCGTATCTATCATAAAAGTGGTTCTCTGATTGAGTTCAATAGGAACATCACAATAAATATCATCTTCTACTTCGTAATGGTACTTCAAAAATGGATTTTTAGTTTTAGTTTGACTTCCTCTCCCTTTTAACCTATTTTTCATAGAGCAAAGTTACTAAAAATAGTAAATTAGACAAATTTTTTTCTATTTTCAAAATCATTAAAATTCTTTACTTTTGCAAGATATGAATTTGTGTCGGAAGATACTCCTTGTCGTGTTACTGATTAGTATTCAGCCTCTTTTTGCTCAAAAAAAGAAAAAAAATACCCCAAACAACCCACAAAATAATTCTCATACTATAAAAAAAATACAATACAAAGACGCTACTTATGAAAATAATGTCAAAACCGTACAACTATATCAAGATAATCAACAACTCACTTATCCTATTCTATTTCTTAACCAGCCAGGTCAGCTAACCTTGGAATTTGATGTTTTAAACGGAACAGCAGAAAACTTTTATGTAACTGTAGTGCATTGCACGCATGATTGGGAAGACTCAGGACTTATACCTAACGAGTATCTTACTAGTCTAAACAATGATATTATTGTTAATTTTAGGAGTTCGCTCAACACGCTTACACCGTATATACATTATCAGTATAGGTTTCCGAATGAAAACTTAGGGATAAAATTACCTGGTAACTATCTCTTAAAAGTGTTTCGTAATCAAGATGAGGATGATATTATACTTACACGGCGCTTTTTAGTATCTGACCAAACTGTGTTTGTCAATGGTATAATCAACATTGCCACTAGTGCAAGTATTCGCAATCAAGCGCATCAGATAGATATGAGCATAGGCTTTAGCAGGATACGAAAAAAAATGATGTTTCCTGTACAAGATTTGAAGGTTAAAATTATGCAAAATCATCGTTGGGACAGAATGATGGAAGTTACACACCCTACCATTATTTCAGACACCTCTTTTATTTATGACGGTTTTGCTTCTAACCTTACTTTTGACGCCATTAACGAATTCAGACGAGCTGATGTACGTTCTATCACTCAGTACAGTAACCAAGTACGAAAGGTATATCAACAAGATAGTATGTTTTACACTGTTTTGTTTACGGATATGCCTCGTAGCCGTCAGAAATTTGTTACTTTTATTGATTTTAATGGTCTATTTTATATTGACGTGCAAGGGCGCAAAGGCGACCCTGACATTGCCTGTGAATATCAAACCGTTATTTTTACTCTTAACAGCGAACCTATACCAGATAGCGAGGTCTATGTGGTAGGTGCTTTTACGGATTGGCAGCTTCGCCCTGAAAATAAAATGCAATACGATGAAATTACACAAGTATACCAAAGTAAAATTCTGCTCAAACAAGGTATTTACGACTATTTATATGTAGTCAAAAGCATAAAGGATAATAATGTTAATCATACTTTATTAGAAAACAACTACTCTGAATGTCAAAATTTTTACACGGTGCTGGTGTATTATCGTCCTATAGGTGGGCGTGCAGACTTTTTAAGTGCTGTGCAAATGTTACGTTTTGGTAGATGATTTAAATTTTTTTTGGGCGTGTCCCTTCGCTGCGCTTCGGGTCGGCGTGCTGCGGGCTGCGCTGACGCTTCGGTGCTACGCTAACGCTCCGCACTGCTTACGCACCCTACGCATGCCTCACGCAGCAGCTTTTCGATGTTTTACTTTGTTTTTATACATACTCTTGTTTTACCTTATTGAAGGTTGATTATCGAATACTTACAAGGTAAAAATTTTTTACCTTGTTTTAGCTGCGTTGTTTTTATCTTGTTTTACATTGATTTTCAAGTACGTACGAGGTTAAACCTTGAATACATGGACTTGCTACAATACTTTAACCCTGTATGTTGAAGTTTTACCTTATTTTCAATTGATTTTCAAGAATTTACAAGGTTAAGATATATTTTTACTTTGTTTACTGTTCATTTTCAGGTACTTACAGGGTTAAATTTTAATAAGTGGGGGGTTAGTCTTATAGCTGCTTGCGTGAGGCATGCGGAGGGCGTGCGTCAGCACGGTGCGAAGCGAAGCGCAGCACCGAAGCGTCAGCGCAGCCCGCAGCACGCCGACCCGAGCGCAGCGAGGGACACGCCCAAAAAAAGAATTAGCACCTTAGCCCTTTGACTATTCTGCTCTGTGTAAAACAAAAATTAGGCTTACTAATAATAAATCCTTATCCTTGACATCTATCATAAATTTGTAAATTTGAAGTAGCATCCTCTGCGTATGAAAAAGGTTGTTTTTGCAACTCATAATCCACACAAAGTACAAGAGATAACAAGTATTCTACCTAACATACAAATTTTAACTTTACAAGATGTAGGTATAACCGAAGATATCCCCGAAACTTCGGAAACCTTCGTTCAAAATGCTTTATTAAAAGCTAGAACTGTTTTTCATTTATGTCAAATTCCGTGTATTGCAGATGACTCAGGTTTAGAGGTTATTGCATTGAATAATCGTCCAGGTATTCACTCTGCGGATTACTCTGGTACAAGGGATAGTCAAAAAAATATAGATAAGCTACTTTCCGAAATGAAGGACCAAATAAACAGACGAGCAAGATTTAGAACTGTGATTGCCTACTATGATGAGAATAGTTTCAGATATTTTGAGGGAGTGGTACAGGGCATAATTACAGATGCACCAAGAGGAGAGCAAGGTTTTGGTTATGACCCTATTTTTATCCCTGATGGATATCAAAAAACGTATGCAGAAATGAGCTTAGAAGAGAAAAATATAATTAGCCATAGAGCAAGAGCCGTACGTAAATTGGCTGACTTTTTTGCTCAAATTTTATCTACGTAGTCAGTATCAGGGTAGTAGAGTATCAGCGGCATTGCACCCTACTTTTGAAAAATGAGATAGATAACAAAGACGCACCTTGACTTTATTTCAAGTCAAGCGTTAGCGAGAAGAGTACGCCCAAAAAAGGAAAACCAATTTAAGCTCAAAATAATAAAATACACTACGCAATTCTGTTAATATCAAAATTTTCTAAATAATCTGCTACACGCTTCAAGAAAGACCCTCCTAATGCACCATCTACCACCCTGTGGTCATAACTCAAAGATAAAAACATCATCTGACGGATACCTATCACATCACCCTGTGGCGTTTCAAGCACCACAGGCTTTTTCTTAATAGTCCCTGTTGCCAAAATAGCTACCTGCGGCTGGTTGATAATCGGCGTTCCCATGAGGCTACCAAAGGTCCCTACATTAGTTAGCGTAAAAGTTCCTCCTGCTAAATCATCAGGGGTAAGCTTATTTTTTCTTCCCCGCTCGGCAAGGTCATTAACTGCTTTGGCAAGTCCTACTAAACTTTTTTCATCCGCATTTTTAATAACAGGAACGATTAAACCACCTGTTCCATATTCGCCAATTGCTACAGCCATTCCAATGTTAATGTCTTTTTTTACAATAATCTTATCCCCCTCCACAGATACGTTAATGAGGGGAAAGTCTTTGATAGCTTTAGCAATAGCCTCAATAAAAATAGGAGTAAAAGTAAGCTTTTGCCCCTCTCGTTTTTCAAAAGTGTTTTTAACTTTATCTCGCCATTGAACAATGTTAGTTACATCTACTTCAATGAAAGAAGTTACATGAGGAGAGGTCTGCTTACTTTTTACCATGTGTTCCGCAATCATTTTGCGCATTCTGTCCATTTCGATAATTTCTACATTACCTGAAATAGACTTGCTAAGACCAGTAGCCGGGCTTTGAGTAGAAACCTGAGGCTTTTGGTCAACAATGGGTGTTTGTGTAGTAGTTTTCGGAGCAGAGTTTGTTTTACCTTGTTTTTTGAGCTGTACGTAGTCTAAAATATCCTTTTTGGTTACCCGCCCCTCTGCGCCTGTACCAGGGATGCTATCTAGTTCTGCCATAGAAATTCCTTCGGTTTGGGCTATATTCAAAACCAAGGGAGAGTAAAAGCGGTTAGAACCAGCTTGCGGCGCATTTTGGTTAGATACTGAGTTAGTCGCAGGAATAACCACTTGCTTAGCCACGTTTTCCACAGTTTGTTGAATTTCTTTCTCTATTTGTGTGGCAGGGACAACGTTCTCCTCATCTGACGTAGCTATTAAAGCAATAGTAGTACCTACTTGGACTACATCACCCTCTTTGGCTAAAAGTTTTAGAATTTTACCTGCTACGGGTGAAGGCACTTCAGAGTCTACCTTATCAGTAGCAATCTCTAAAACCGTTTCATCTTGTTTTACGGTATCGCCTTCTTTTTTTAACCAGCGTAATATAGTACCTTCCATGATACTCTCGCCCATTTTGGGCATCACCATTTCATAAGCCATAATACTTTTTTACATTCAAAAATACTTCAATTTATCTAATCTACACAAATAAAAATCAATTAAAATTTACTTGTAATTTTTTGTACCTGATTTTCAATATCTTATATGCAGAAATTAGAGTTATTTGTAACTTTATACCTCAAAATTAGGTATAATTGTAGCGTTCTTTGAAAAAATAGGGGATGACAGGGCTTGACAGGTTGCGTCATCAATACAAGGGCAAGTTGAGTTTTGAAAGTATACTCAATAAACAAACTTTCAAAAAATAAACGACAACTATTCTTATTCTGTAGCTGCCTAATTCAGCGAATTAGCTCGGCTACTGCTTCTCTGGAAAGGTTGCCTGCACCTTCCACTTGAAGCATCGGCATAAGCAGGATAGGTTGTTTCTGTCCAAGATACAGCCGAAACCTTTCAGGACTGGCGACTATGTCGTTCGTTAGATTAGAGACATAGAAGCGACATCAAAATCTAACTAAGCTTGTAGAACTTGTATTGAACACCTCCGCTGGACGTGGGTTCAACTCCCACCATCTCCACAAATAAATAAGCAAGTACTATTTACTCTTGCTTCGGCACAATGGCTTTCCTACTCTAATAATTTAGTCCGTTTTTGCGAATATGTACGTATGGAACGCCCTCGGCTTGTAGCATTTCTCCTTGTAGTACCTCTGCAAAAACCATGATATGGTCCCCAGCTTCATATTCTCCCTTATATTTTACCTCTAAATACCCAATACAATCTGATAAAACAGGGGCATGTGTTTTATCTGTGATTATCTCAATGCCATTGTAAGGATATTCATCAGGTCCGAAGCCCTTACCAAAATGCTTAAAAAGAAAATTCTGCTCCTTACCAATAATGTTAATAGTGAAAGGATTGTTACTTCTAATCAACGTAAGCGCATAACGATCTTTGGCTACGGCTAATCCAACCATAGGGGGATAAAAACCCACTTGTATTAACAAAGAAGCAAGAAAGGCATTTTCTTTTTCATTATCTTTTAGGCAAATAATATAGCACCCACTCACAATTTTACCTAAGGGTACAGCATAATTTGGAATTTCACGACTCATGTTCAAAAATAATAAAAATTGTATTAACTCTAAAAGTAGACAAGTGTTTGAGGAATTATTTTGGGCGTGTCCCTCGCTGCGCTCGGGTCGGGCTACTGCGCACTACGCTATCGCTTCGGTGCTACGCTGCGCTAC
>JANWVE010000070.1 GCA_025057675.1 Bacteroidia bacterium | reverse complement strand
GTAAATGAATATAAAACAAAATAAAATCAAAGTATTTCAAAGAAGGTAAAAAAGTTTAACTTTGTAAGTATTTGATAGTCAGGATTAAACAAAGTAAAGCAAAGATATGTTTAAAAACAATGTAAAACATCCAAAGGCTACTGCGTGAGGCATGCGGAGGGTGCGTGAGCAGTGCGGAGCGAAGCGCAGCACCGAAGCGTTAGCGTAGCCCGCAGCACGCCGACCCGAGCGTTAGCGAGGGACACGCCCAAAATAAAATACATTCCTATAAAAAATAACTTCATATCTCACACTTTTCTGAAAAAAAGAATTGGATACTTAAAATAAATCTATTACCTTTGCAGTCCATTTCAAAAATACGATTGTACTACAATGCCAACGATACAACAGTTAATTAGATTAGGAAGAAAGCCTGTTACTTACAAGAGTAAGTCTCCTGCTATGAAGGAGTGTCCTCAAAAACGTGGCGTATGCACACGTGTATATATTACCACACCTAAAAAGCCTAACTCTGCCCAAAGAAAAGTGGCTCGTGTTCGTTTAACTAATCAATTTGAAGTAACTGCATACATACCTGGCGAAGGTCATAACTTACAGGAACACTCTATTGTTTTAATCAGAGGGGGACGTGTAAAAGATCTACCGGGTGTACGTTATCATATTATTCGTGGGGCTTTGGATACCGCTGGCGTCAAAGACAGAAAACAAGGTCGCTCGAAATACGGTGCAAAACGACCCAAGGCAAATGCACCTGCAGCTGCTAATACAGGAAAAGGAGGTAAAAAATAATCTATGAGAAAAGCTAAACCTAAAAAAAGATACGTCCTTCCCGACCCTAAATTTAATGATGAAATGGTAACCAAATTTGTGAACAACCTTATGTGGGAAGGTAAAAAATCGATTGCGTACAGGATATTTTACAAGGCAATTGACATTGTAACTCAAAAATCAGGTGAAGAGGGTTTAGAAGTATTCAAACGTGCATTAAACAACATCATGCCCTTGTTAGAAGTAAGGAGCAGGCGTGTAGGAGGGGCTAACTTTCAAGTTCCTACCGAGGTTCGCCCTGAACGTAGGGTATCCCTGGGTATGAAATGGTTAATTACCTACGCACGCAAACGTAACGAAAAAAGTATGGAAGAAAAATTAGCCGCCGAAATTATTGCCGCATCTAAAAACGAAGGTGCTGCTGTCAAGAAAAAAGAAGAAACCCACCGTATGGCTGAAGCTAATAAAGCTTTTGCACACTTCCGTTTCTAATACCAAAACTACTTTTTGATATTCATTACAGGGGTTATGTCAAAAATAAATACCCCCCCTTCCTATTACTTTTTACTTTTCTTTTTCTCTTTTGACACAAAGAGCCATCTTTCAAGGTTAAGTTTTAATTTTTTTGGGCGTGTCCTTGTGGGCGTTACGCTGCGCGTATGCCCACAAGGTCGGCGTGCTACGGGCTAAAGGTACTACGCCCCGCCCGCGCCCCCTGTTTATGAGGTTAAAAGTATGGGCGAGGGGCTTCGTACCGTGCTGACGCACGCCCTCCGCATGCCTCACGCATGCAGCAAGTATACTAATTCCACTTATACAAAACTTAATCTTGTAAGTATCTGAAAATGAAGATTAAAAAAAGTTAAAATATATTTTAACATTGCAACTTATTGAAAATCAATTTAAAATAAGATGAAACTTTTATATTCAGGGTTAAAAGGTTGGAAGTCCATGTATTCAAGGTTTAATCTTGTACATGCTTGAAAATGAACACAAAACAAGATAAAAACGGACGCAATTCAAACAAGGTAAAAGATTTTAACCTTGTAAATATTTGATAGTCAATATCAAACAAGGTAAAGCAAGAATATGTCTACAAACAAGGTAAAGCATCCCAAAACTGCTGCGTGAGGCATGCGGAGGGTGCGTGAGCAGTGCGAAGCACCGAAGCGTCAGCGCAGCCCGCAGCACGCCGACCCGAAGCGCAGCGAAGGGACACGCCCAAAAAATAACCTTCAAAGTGAATCAAAACTGACCTAACCCGTGTTTTTACAAATTGAGCAAAATTTTAAGATAAAAAAAGGGATTTTTGAAACGATTGCGCATCTTAACATCCTCAAACATACAAATAAGGGTTTCCTGCAAACTTTTTGAACGATGAGCTTTTTTAACTACCCAATTAAACAGCCAAGGATACTGCACTAAACGCTGTAAAGTAGTACTAATAGATAATTCTGCTTTTAATCTTTGAGCAATAGCTATATCGTACCCTAATAAAACTTCATCGGAGAAGTCTAATTTATGGTCTAAACAATGTTGCAAAGTTAAAGCAGCTAAATAGCCCGAGTACATAGCATTACCTATTCCCTCACCTGTGAAAGGGTCTATTAACGCGCCTGCATCACCTAAAAGTAAATACCTATGCCCCGATAATTTTCTTAACTTTGAACCTAAGGGTAAATTCCAACCCGTAATACTACCTTGTAATTGTGCATATCTAAATCGTTCGCGGAGTTGAGGCTCGTTTTGGATAGAATCTAAAACCTTCTGACGTAAATTAACACGATATTTACTAATGTGGTCGCTACGCATGCCTATACCTATGTTAGTTGTATTTTCTGTGAGAGGAAATACCCAAAAATAACCAGGTAAAAGGGTTTTCAAATAATGTAACTCAATGTAATTTTGTGGATGAATCCCCTGTACATTTGTAAAGTACGCTCTAACGCCCGCAGAATGATGTTTGGGGTCTAATCCGTACTTTCCGAACCGAGAGGCTATAATAGAATTAGCGCCATCAGCACCTAAAATAACCTTGGTGTAATAGATAAATTTTTCTTTACCATCCGTCTCAATCATGATGCTATCTGGTCTGTAACGAGCAATTTTAACCTCTGTACCCTCATAAAACCGAATAAGCGGTTCTTTTTTGACTTTTTCAACTAAAAAATTATCGAAGTCCTTTCTGCGAATAACAAATCCTACGGGTTTATCCAACTGGGGTTGTTTTTGAAAAGGTAAATCTACCCTCTGACCACCGGGCGATATAAAGCTAATACCTAATGTGGTCAAAGTATAAGGTTGTAATTGTAGTTCATTTATCCATTTAGGTTCAATTTTACGAATAACTTCTAATACCTTGCCACTGATAGCATCTCCGCAGATTTTATCCCGTGGAAAAGTGGCTTTATCAAACAAGGTACAAGGAACTCCGAGTTTAGCTAAGGTAAGTGCTGCGGTAGCACCTGCGGGACCTGCCCCTATAATGGTTATTCTTTCGTGTTCGCTCATGCCTAATTCAACTCATATAACTATAAACTACTTCTTTTTACTTCATATTCTAATTTAAGGTCTAAGTTAAAAGCAAATTTGAAGTGTTCTGTTGCGTTTTGACATACAAAATCTATTTCTACATCAGGAATTTCATTAGCATATAGGTAAAGCATGACTTTATCTCTTTTTATGTCGGCAGAAACAGAGTTTACAATATGCCTGCGAGCATAATCTAAGCCTACGGCAAGGCGTAGAATTGCCGATAAGCGATTGACTTTATCTCGTTCATCGGGTGATAGAATGTTATAGTGTAAATGCTCTAATGAAGGTAAACTTTTTCTATGATAACGGACAAGGTTACTTAACCAAATAATCTCATCGCTATTAAATCCAGCTAATCCTGAATGAAGGATAATATATTGTCCGTGTTTATGATATCCACTACGGTTGATAAATATTCCAATTTCATGCAGTAAAGCTCCATATTTGAGTAGTTCTGCTTCTTTGTGTGAGTATTGATGTAAAGGTAAAAGTACGTTAAATAAGTTAGCGGCTAAGTGGCTTACATGCAGAGCGTGGTGTTGATGTACTCCGAATTTTTTACTTAACATTTTTACACTTTTGGTACGGATATTTTGCTCAAATTGTGCATATATTTCTGAAAGTTGGGCGGCATGTTCTTCTACATAGTTGTAAATTATTCCTTCTTTGAGAGCATAATGAGATACCTTTAGTGTTTTAACTGTGGGCAGATAGGAGAGTACAAAATCCACGAGGATAGAACCAGGTACAATCATGTCTGCACGCTGTTTATCCATACCTGGGATGTGTAGGCGTTGATGGAGGTCGGATTTGATAATTTGCTGAAAAACGGGCTTAAAATCTTGTGGAGTAAAACAAAATTCGTTGATGGTAGTAATATCTTTTTTTTGTTTGTGAGCAATGATTTGTCCAAGTGCTTCAAAAGAACCTGATGAACCTACAATCATTTTTATATCAAATTCTTGGATTTCTTGCAGTAGGTCTTCTAGTTCGGTTTTAAGGTGGTTTTTAAGGTTTTTAAGGTCATTTTCTGTGATTGGGTCGGATTTAACGAAACCGTCTAATAATCGCTGTGCGCCCACGTTTACACTTCGTATTAGTTTAGCGGTATTTGCGTTACCTACAATAAACTCTACGCTTCCTCCGCCGATATCTATCATTAAGACTTCTTCTTTATCTAAATGAACGGCATGTTTTATACCTTGGTAAATGAGTGCGGCTTCTTCATTTCCGTTAATAACTTGTATATCTATACCTGTTTGTTCTTTTACTGCTTTGATAAAATCTTTTCCATTTTTAGCACTGCGAATGGCTGAGGTAGCGAAGGCTATTACTCTATTTGTACCTCGTGCTTCAATAATTTTTTTGAACTTTTTCATGGCGTTAAGTCCTCTTTCGAATGCTTCGGGACTTATTTGTGCTTTACTAATTCCTCCTTGACCTAGTCGCACCATTTCTTTGTATTTTTCTTTGATATGTACCTCGTCTTTATTTTTGATTTCTGCAAAAGTGAGATTGAATGTATTAGTACCTAAGTCAATGGCGGCTAAAACTTGGGGGGTTTCCATACTGCAAATGTAATCTAAATTCTATGTAGTAGCGTAAAGGATTGTTTAAGTTAGCTAAGGTTTTACAATTGGTAGATAGTGCTTAGATGTATTAATTTTTTGGGCGTGTCCCTCGCTGGCGCTCGGGTCGGTGCATTTCGCACTTTGCGTGCGCTGCGGTGCTGCACTTCGTTTCGCACTGCCTAACGGCATGCTCCATGCACCTCACGCAGCAGTATTTTGATGTTTTACCTTAATTTTTATGCATATGTTTGCTTTACTTTGTTTGTTGCTCATTTTGAATAAGTTACAAGGTTAAAACGTATTTTTATCTTGTTTAACATTGGTTTTCAGTTGCTTACAAAGTTAAGTTTTGAATAAGTAAAGTTAATCTACTGACTGCTTGCGTGAGGCATGCGGAGGGTGCGTCAGCAGTGCGAAGCGCAGCAAAGCACCGAAGCGATAGCGCAGCCCGCAGCACGCCGACCTTGCCCACACGAGCGCAGCGAGCCGTGGGCAAGGACACGCCCAAAAATCAACAAAACTCTTACATAAAAATCATCATTTGAGTAGTACCTCATGTTGTAATTGCTCTAAATCATAATTTATGGTACTAATTTCCTGTATAATGATT
Organism: Bacteroidia bacterium; assembly: GCA_025057675.1. GTDB lineage: Bacteria > Bacteroidota > Bacteroidia > JANWVE01 > JANWVE01 > JANWVE01. The sequence goes on along the minus strand of JANWVE010000070.1, from coordinate 8,483 downwards.
TTCAACATTTCTACGCGCACCGTTAAGTCATCTGATGTATAGCCTCCCCTATCAGATTTAAGTAACTCTATTTTACTGGGATATCTTTTGCTCTTTTTATCATCCGGATAACCGTACTTCTCCCACTCCTTTTGAATAAGCGCTATCTCTGTAACTAATTTTTTATTTTCATCATAATAAGGTTTGCTGAGAAAATTCCATACCACAGGAAGGTATATTTTACTTTTCTCAGGATTGTCCAGAATGTCCCTGATATGGTTTCTTGAATGCTCTAATACTGTTTTTTTACGTAATAAAAGCGTTCTAACGCCATAATAAGTAGCTAACGTAACGGTAATGATAGTAAGCGTATTTTCTCTCGCGGCTACAAAGGCGCTGCCCTGTGAAATAATTCCCATCAAGTCTGTAATACTACCCAAAGCAATAGAATACACAGTAAGCTGATTGTTTTTTTTATTTATCCAATCGTCAAGGGCTTTTTGTGCCTCCAAAGTACGATTTACTTCGCAATGTAATTCAGACAAAACACTAGATACTTGTAATTGCGCCAAAGATATTCTTTGTTGAATTTTTGAATGAATGGGATACAATTTATCTTTTTCACCATTTTTTTCTGCTATTGCAAACTCGTATAGCAGTTCATATACATCTATATCTTTGGAAATATCAAGCACATTTTGGGAAAAACGTTTTTTTAATACTTCGGCGTACCCCGTGGTATCTTTACTTTTTTGATGGCTTTTGTTGAGAGAGTCCTGCTTAAAAGCCACATCAGAGAAGTAACAGTCTTGCACAGTAGCTTGGGTAACTAATAATTTAGAAGTGCATCCTGTAAAAATTTGAATTATTATTAGTAAACCCAATAGTAATATACCTCGTATCTTCATGTTGTAATGTGATAAAGTGCCAAAAGTAGTAATTTTTAACTGTAATTGGAATATCAATAGGTTGACATTTTAGGTGGTATAAATGATATCTGTGGGTGTAATGGTATGAATATGGGGGAATAGAAAACGGTTTTCGGGTTGCTGAGAGATGTATTTTATATATAATTTTACTTTTTTGGGCGTGTCCCTCGCTAATGCTCGGGTCGGGCTACTGCGCACTACGCTAACGCTCGGTGCTACGCTGCGCTTCGCACTGCCTGACGGCATGCTCCGTATCCCTCACGCAAGCAGCCTTTGGATGTTTTACCTTATTTTTGCACATGCCTTTACTTTGTTTGATATTGGTTATCAAATAATTACAAAGTTAAAATTTTTTACTTTGTTTCTGCTGTGTTCATTTTACCTTGTTTGATGTTCATTTTCATATACTTAATAAGATTACATTTTGTATAATTAGACTTAGCTAATAACCACTTGCGTGAGGCATGCGGAGGGTGGGCGTTAGCCCAGTGCGGAGCGAAGCGCAGCACCGAAGCGATAGCGTAGCCCGCAGCACGCCGACCTTGTGGGCATACGCGCAGCGTAACGCCCACAAGGACACGCCCAAAAAATTAAAAATCACTCCATACAGCCATCATCCAAAAACATACACTGATAAATTCTATAAAAATTGCACTCATATTAAATAAAAAACTAATTTTGAACACCATGATTTATTTAGCCCGTCCTAACTTATCAGGTAAAGAATGGGAGTACGTCAAAAAATGTCTAGATGAAAACTGGATTTCCGTAGCAGGCGAGTTTATACCCCAATTTGAACAGAAAATAGCAGAATATTGCCAAGTGAAATACGCGGTGGCTACCTCATCAGGAACAGCCGCACTACATATTGCTATGCGCGTACTCAACATAGGACATCAAGATGCAGTTATTGTTCCTACATTGACCTTTGTGGCGTCTGTCAACGCAATTTGTTATGTAGGCGCTTCACCTGTTTTTATAGATGTCTATCCGAATACTTGGCAAATAAATACAGAGTTAATAGAAACTTACCTTTTACAACATACTTATTACAAAAACGGCTTTTTTTATGATAAGGATACTCATAAATGTGTCAAAGCTATTTTGGCAGTTAATACACTCGGAAACATACCTGACATGATAGCTATACAGCGAATAGCTAATAAATTCAATTTAGTTTTGATAGAGGATGCAGCCGAAGCACTCGGTAGTTGTTATTATCAAGATAAAGCAGGAAGTATAGGTAAAGTGAGCATTCTTAGCTTCAATGGTAATAAAGTCATTACCACAGGCGGAGGAGGAATGTTACTCACTCAACAAAAAGAAATTTCTGCTCACGCAAAACACTTAATACACCAAGCAAAAGTAAATGGACGAGAATATATCCACGACGAGATAGGATACAATTACCGTTTATTGAATATATTAGCAGCCATTGGATTAGCCCAAATGGAACAACTACCTCAGTTCCTAAACAAGAAAAAAGAAATTCATGCATTTTATCAACAAAATTTAGTTCCATTAGGTTTTGTACCTCAAAAACTTACCGATGGAGTTTCATCTAATTACTGGCTTTCTACGTTTATTCTTCCTACCGAAGTGAATAAACAAAGTTTATTAGACTTTTTGTACCAAAATGGCATAGAAGCACGCAGTCTTTGGAAACCTATGCATACACTTGATATGTTTTGCAAGTCTAAATACATTTCTCATGATAATTGTGCAGAAACAATTTACTCCAAAGCTATCAGTTTGCCATCAGGTACAGATATTTCTCTCAAAGAGTTACAAAAAGTAGTAGATAAAATAAAGGAGTTCGTTGCTAAAAGTTAAGATAAAATACTCTGACCAATAGGACAAGATAAACATTTCTTATTCAAACAGTACTTTTTATACAAGTGCGTCCATACTTGGCTATGTTGTGCATTTTCAAGCGGCATATTGAGTTCTTTCCACTTTTTAGTGATACTATTCCGTTCAACCTCAATTTCTTTATAGTAATCTAAAATAGATTGTGCTTTTAACGGATTGTAGTGCTGATAGTATAAAAACTGTACAGGCAGAATAGTGTTAATGAGCATTGTATTCAATGTATTTCTGCCTATTCTTTTAACTTTGGATGTGGAAGTTTTTTCAAAAACGTAGTGATTATCCCAAAATTCATGGGATGTAGCTAAGTCATCAAATAATTTGTACCATTCCTCTACACTATGAATAAAAAATCCTTTTTGAAGAATATCTATCTTATGGTGGAGCATTCTGGACAGCATCATCAGCCGAATGGTAGGAAAGTTATTAGGGCGTACGTTTCCAAATTGTACAGAGTGTGGAGGTATCATATCTATTTTATGTTTAGTTTTTATTTCCTTCCATTTTTGTTGAAGATTAAGATAATATGGTTCTTGTATCTGAGGATTGTGTAACAAACCTGATGTTCCAAACAGTAGTGCTTCTATACTTTGCAAATCTCTTTGGTATTTAATTATGACTTTTATAGGTAACCTTTCAGCCATTTGCATAAAGGCATCTGCATTGTGTGGATAGCCTAATCCCTGTGCAAAAGCTATCCAAAATACCTCTAACCAATCTAAATTTCTTTGATATATCTTGTAAAAATGTTCGCTTTTTTCTATCAAACGCTCTGTTAGAATGGTATTCATAAAATCTTTTGGAACATGTTTTATACTAATCAATCTCTCGCAAGGAATGAAAGAATATCTGTTTTGCATTTGAATATAAGCCTCTATTAAAGGCTGACGGGTATACTTCTTTAAGTTAAGTGTAGGTACAGGAGTGCCATCTAAACGGTAAATAGGAGATATTTTTTTAGAGTCTTCAAATATGATGTGTAAAATAACGTTGTTATACTTTGGATTAAGGTGATGTTTATGTAGTTCCCAGTTTTGTTGTGATATATCAATTTCTATGTTTCCTGCCCATAGATATCCTTGTATTCGTATGCGGGCGTCCAAGAAGTCAGGTCCATCGGCGGGATTAGTTCTACCTGTTTCTATGATTTCAATGGGTAGATCCTCTTCTGTAAATAATTGAGTGGTATCAAATTTTTTGTATTTCCAAAGGTAGGATAATAGTGTTTCAGAAATCATAATGACTTATTTTTGAGGTGAAGATAGTTAAATTCAGTGAAGGGGGTATATTTTTTACCTCAGAATTTTTTGTGTTGAGTTTGGTTTTATAGGATATTTTTTGGGGCGTGTCCTTGTGGGCGTTTCGCTTTGCTCATGCCCACAAGGTCGGCGTGCTGCGGGCTACGCTATCGCTTCGGTGCTGCGCTTACGCTCCGCACTGGGCTAACGCCCACCCTCCGCATGCCTCACGCAAACTGCGTTTTGATGTTTTACCTTGTTTTTAGATATATCTCTGCTTTACTTTGTTAGATGCTCATTATCAAATAGATACAAGGTTAAAATTTTTTACTTTTTTTCAACACACTTGTTTTATCTTGTTTTATATTGTATTTCAAATACTTACAAGGTTAAACCTTGAATACATGAACTTTTTATACCCCTTTAACCTTGGATACGGAACTTTTACCTTATTTTCAATTCATTTTCAAATACTTACAAGGTTATGTTTTGTGTAAGTGGGATTAGTATACCTGCTGCTGCGTGAGGCATGCGAAGGGCGTGCGATAGCACGGTGCGAAGCCCCTCGCCCACGCTTTTACCCTTGCCCAGGGGGTGGGCGGGCGGGGCGCAGCACCGTTAGCCCGTAGCACGCCGACCTTGCACACATGAGCGCAGCGAACCGTGTGCAAGGACACGCCCAAAAAATATACTCCCTAAACCTTATTCACTTTTATTTAGATTGTTTCTAAATAATTTGCATATTTGCACTTTAACTTGTATGACTAAAAAAATTGCTTTGGTCGGCAACCCAAATAGTGGTAAAACCTCTGTATTTAATGCCCTTACAGGTTTGAACCAAAAAGTAGGTAATTATGCAGGCGTAACCGTAGAACGTAAAACAGGAACATTCAAAGTAGGAAATGAAATTTTTACAGTTATTGACCTACCTGGGGCATATAGTTTATATCCAAAATCCGAAGATGAACGAATTGCCTGTCAAATTCTTTACAACTTAAATCACGAAGACCACCCTGATACAGTGATAGTCATAGCTGATGCTACCAACCTTAAACGACACTTACTGCTTTGTACACAAATTATAGACTTAGGTTTTCCAACCCTGTTAGCGCTTAATATGATGGACTTAGCTCCCGCGCAAGGTATAGAACTCAACACCACTGAACTCTCCTCTCGTTTAGGGATACCTGTAATTCCTATATCTGCATTGAAAAATCAAGGAATAGAAGAATTAAAACAATCCCTAACTAAACCCATTCCGTTTCCTGAAAGAAAGATATTTTCTATTCCCAAAGAACTTGAACCCAAAACTGAACAAGTGAAGCAAGATTACAATCTTTCTAATGCTTATTTAGCTTTTCAGTATTTGATGCAGCCTAATCACATTGACGAAGTCTATAAAACAGACAAAGAAAAACTTCTTTCTTTAACAAATGAGCAACAAATAACTATTTTGGGTAAAGAAACGCTTGCTCGCTTACAGTGGATAGATGAGCAGCTTCGTTTTTGCTTAAAGCAAAATCCCCCAAAAACTACATTAGAGCAAAAAGTAGATAAAATTCTTACTCACAAAATATGGGGTTATATTGTTTTTTTGTTCATTTTGTTTGTGATTTTTCAAGCCATTTTTACTTGGGCAGAATATCCAATGAATGCCATTGAAAAAGGTTTTGAATGGATAAATGAACAACTTACTGTATTGCTTCCTCAATCCATTTTTACGGAGATACTTACGGATGGAATTATTGCAGGATTAGCAGGAGTAGTAATTTTTGTACCTCAAATTGCATTTTTGTTCTTTTTTATGGCACTTTTAGAGGATACAGGATACATGGCTCGGGTAGTGTTTTTGTTAGATAAAATCATGCGAAAGTTTGGACTAAGTGGTAAATCCGTAGTACCAATGCTCGGAGGAATGGCTTGTGCTGTACCTTCTATAATGGCGACCCGCACTATTGAAAATCCCAAAGAACGCTTAATTACCATTTTAATCACACCCCTAATGAGCTGCTCCGCACGTATTCCTGTCTATACCTTAATTATTGGACTGTTTGTGCCTTCGAAAGTATTTTTAGGGATATTCAACTCCAGAGGATTAGTAATGATGGGCATGTATGTACTTGGGGTTTTGACTTCTTTACTTGTAGCTATATTGCTTAAAAAGCTTGTAAAATATGACGAAAAAGGCTTTTTTTTAATGGAAATGCCCTTGTATCGCATGCCGAGATGGAAAAATGTACTCATTACAATATGGATACAGGTAAAAACCTTTGTGTGGGATGCAGGTAAAATTATTGTAGCTATTTCTATTGTATTATGGTTTTTAGCTAATCATGGAGGAAGCAGTTTTCAAGCTGTAAAAAATCAGTTCAAATGCGAGCAAATAGAAAATGAAACTCTCAAAAAACAGTGTGAACAAACGCATAAGAAACAACTACTAGAGAACTCCTACGCAGGTAAAGCAGGTAAGCTTTTAGAGCCTTTGATAGCCCCTATGGGATTAGATTGGAAGATGGGTATAGCTTTAATTACTTCTTTTGCAGCCCGAGAAGTTTTTGTTGGAACAATGGCGACTATTTACAGTTTAGAAAATACTGAAGATAATCTCACAGATTTACAAGTAGCTATGCAAAAGGAAATCAATCCTGTTACGCAAAAACCCCAATATAATCTTGCTAATGGGATTTCTTTAATGCTATACTATGCTTTTGCGATGCAATGTATGAGTACCTTAGCGGCAATTAAAAAGGAGACTCGATCTTGGAAATGGACTTTGTTTTCTTTACTTTACATGATGGGTTTAGCGTACATTGTAGCAACAGCAGCTTATCAAATTATGCGTGGGTATGTGTAAATGCATTTGAGATTATTATCAGTTATGTGGGTTTAGATATGCATTTGTATTTATTTTAGTTTATTTTCTTTTTGAGTGTTTCCCTCGATGCGCATATACTCACAAGGACACGCCCAAAAAGCCAAAAACTAAATTCCTAAAACTATTATTCATAAACTCGTTGAGTATGTCTCCACAAATACTTCAAAACACTATTATTATACTTATTTTTAGATATCTTTTGCCAAAAATAACAATCTGACGGTATAATCAATTTCTTATGGCTTTTTATTTTTGTCAAAGTGTAAAAAGTTATGAAAAAACTAAGTGTATTTTTATTATTTAGTTTTTTAATTATGCAGTCAATTGAAGCCCAAAACTCATTAGAATTAGATTTAATCCCTTACCGCAAAGGACAAAACTGGGGATACTGTAATAAAAACAAAAAAATTGTAATCCCTTGTAAATATGAAGATGCAATGCCATTTAGTGAAGGTTTAGCCGCCGTGCAGCTCAAAGAAAAATGGGGCTTTATTGATAAGACAGGCAAACAAGTTATCCCTTGTAAATACGATTACGCAGCCCCTTTTGAAAACGGACTTTCTGCCGTTTCTATCAACAAGAAATATGGATTTATAGACAAAACAGGTAAAGAAGTCATTCCTTGTAAATACGATCGCCACTACAGTTTTTCCGATGGTCTTGTAATGATGAAGTTAAATGGCAAACTTGGCTTTGTTGATAAAACAGGAAAGGAAGTCATTCCATTTAAATACGACTACGAAAATGACGAGGTAAGTTCTTTTAGAGAGGGACTTGCCAAAGTCAAAGTTAATCAAAAATTTGGATTTATAGACAAAACAGGCAAAGAAGTCATTCCTTGTAAATATGAGGAAGCAGATGCTTTTTCAGAGGGATTAGCGAAAGTTAAATATAATGGCAAGTATGGATTTATTGATAAAACGGGTAAAGAAGTAATTGCTTGTAAGTATCAAAAGGTGGGATTTTTTAGTGAAGGATTAGCCCCAGTACAATTCAATGGAAAATGGGGATTTGTAGATCAAACGGGCAAAGAAGTAGTTGCTTGTAAGTACGAAGACGCTATAGTGTTTAAAGAAGGACTTGCCCCTGTGATGTTAAACAATCGTTATGGCTTTATTGATAAAACAGGAAAGGAAGTTATCTCCTTTAAATATCAATACGTATATAATTTCTGCGAGGGTTTCGCACAAGTTACACTCAATGACAAAACTGGTTTTATAGACAAAACAGGGCAGTTAGTTATCCCTAATAAGTATGAAGGCGGTTATGATTTTTGTGAAGGCGCAGCACCAGTAAAACTAAACGGAAAGTGGGGTTTTATTGTAAAAGCTGGTAAGGAAATTCCCTGCAAATACGATGAAGCAGATAGTTTCTCTGCAGGACTTGCTAATGTTACTCTTAATGATAACTCAGGTTACATTGATATCAATGGCACAGAATACTGGGAAGACTAAAATACTCTCAAACTATCTGCATTTTAATTAGTAGCCGTAATAGTTTTTTGAGTTAGGTTTTATTTTGGGCGTGTCCTTGTGGGCGTTACGCTGCGCGTATGCCCACAAGGTCGGCGTGCTGCGGGCTGACGGTGCTGCG
>JANWVE010000006.1 GCA_025057675.1 Bacteroidia bacterium | reverse complement strand
TCATTAAAGGTTTGATTGGCAGTAGTTTTGGTTGTAAATGCTGTACAAAAATACCGAGATTCCTCGGTATTTACAACCAGGTTTGACATTATCGTCACCCGTCACAGTGTTGTAAATGCTGTACAAAAATACCGAGATTCCTCGGTATTTACAACGGGAAGTTCACAAAGATGTCTGCGAACGGGGTTGTAAATGCTGTACAAAAATACCGAGATTCCTCGGTATTTACAAAACTGCCACAACATTTTACCCTGAACTACCCTACTTTTACCTTGTTTAGTGTTCATTTTCAATAATTTACAAGGTTAAAGGACATTTATTAGCTTGTTTAATTTTGATAGTCAAGTACTTACAAGATTACATTTTGAATAGGTGGGTTTAGCTTAATAGCTGGTTGCGTGAGGCATGCGAAGGGCGTGCGTCAGCACGGTGTGAAGCCCCTCGCCCACACTCAAACTCTTGCCCAAGGGGTGAGCGGGCGGGGCGCAGCACCGTCAGCCAGTAGCACGCCGACCCGAGCGCAGCGAGGGACACGCCCATAAAAAACTCAAAACATAAGACCTACGAGGCATAACATACCCCTTAATTACCTCATACTGCACATTGAGCAAATTATTGATGTCTATCCTAACCTGAATTCCTTGTCCGCAGTAACGCATACGGTAAGTTATATTAAAGTCTAAAATGTGATAAGGCTCTAAATAACTACTCCTGTCATTTTGAACGCTGCTAAACCTATATCCATTATACTGATACGCACCTTGTACGGTAAATACCTTAAAAAATTGATATTGTGCTTGTAATTTAATCATTTCCACAGGGGTATACGGTAATAAAGATTTAGTTAAAGCATCTCGGGCATCCGTGCGCGTATACCCATAGTGTATAACCATACTCTTATGCGGTTGATATTGTACATCCACCTCAAAACCCTTACTGATAACCTTACCTATGGAATAAGTACTCCATATCACGGGATTTTGGGGAATACTCACAATTTTATCATGAATGATATGATAAAAAAGTTCAGCTTTGTACAATACCTGTCTTAATTTATCAATACTTCCACTATAACCTATCTGCATGTTTTGAGTACGTTCAGGTAAAATATCAGGGTTTCCATAGCCGAAGTAATACATTTCATTAAACGATGGAATGCGAGCCGTATAGCTTAAATTGGCATACAAGTATTGTTTTTTGTACAAAAACAAATTTGCATAGCAAGAAACATTGTGCATAGGACTAAAATCTGAAATAAAATTTATTCTGTACGCCGTTTGAAATGTGGCACAGTACAAAGTCGCTCGGTCTTTTTGCCACGTATAAGCATGGCTTACAGCCCCATTCACTTGACTACGATACACAAAAGGTATCCTTTGCAAACGAATACTTAAATTATCTCCTTCAAGATGCGCATACAAACCTTGTACATGCATTTTAACATAATGACGCTTGTACAAATAACCAGCTTGATATTGCAGTAAAAGGTCATGATTAACATACTTGAAACGTACTAACGGGGTTAAATACCCCAAATGATTAAAATGATAACTTGCCCCAATTTCTTGAAATCCTTTTTTGTCAACCTTTTTGATCTTGAACATTGTCCAAGTATCTTGTTCTTGTAATTTTTTTTGTGTAGAACTAAGGTGATTATGAACAATTGCATCAGGTACGCCATTATCATTCGTATAAGCTTTTGAATAAATGGTAAAAGTCCATTTTTTATGTTCTCTGACCCAAACTGCATTGGCTTGATATTGCCTAAATTGCGCATTCTCTCGGTAGAAGGTTTGATTTTGATATACAAAAGGATAGTTATCTCGGGCTTGTTCGTACCGTAGTTGGATTTTAGAGAAATTATTTTTTTGCTTTTTAAGCGGAACAGAAATATGACCAAAGTAGTTTTCAAAACTTCCTAAGCCTAACTTACATTTTACCTTGTAAGTTGGGCGGGTAAAATTGAGTTCTATGTTTCCCGATAAAGTATTAGAATGGATATCACTGCTACCTTGCGAAACGGATATTTGTTCAAAATCATCTAATGAGAAATTGGCTAAGTTAAAGCTGCCTTGTTGTGCAGATTGTAGAGGTATGCCAGCTATTACTACATTTGTTTGGTTGGAAGCTAAGCCTCGCAGAGAGAAAGTTTTAATTCCGCTGTGAGAACCGTAGCTACGAATGTACACGCTGTTAAGGTGTATGAGTGCATCTTGTAGTTGTAGCCCATTGTTTTGATAGTTACCCAAGCTATCAGCAAATAGGGTGGTAGTAGTGCCTTCATATTTTTGATAAGAGGTATCAATGATAATGATAGGAGAGGTTGTCCATGCTGTATCTTGCTGTGATAAAAGCATGTAGTGAGGTAGAAGTAGTACCCAGAGTAATAGTGGGTTAATTCGCATTAGGAATTTTATGTAAAGTTATGTAAAAGTTGGGTTTAGAATCTATTTTTTGGCGTACTCTGGTCGCAGCGAAGGGACACGCCAGAGAGCAGAAGTTCGGATATAAAAAGCTACTCCTCACTAACAATCACAAACTCAATACGTTGATTAGCTTTTCTACCTTCAGGAGTGTTGTTATCGGCAATAGGCTGCTTGAAGCCCATTCCTTCGGCTTTTAGTCTAGAAATATTTACATTATTTCTGACTAAATAATTAACCACTGCTGCAGCTCGTTCGTAAGATAACTTATTTGCTAAATCTGTGGACATATCATTAGATACGTGTCCTATAATTTTAACCTTTAAGTCAGGGTTATCTAGTAGCAAGTTAACTAGAAAATCTAACTCTTTTTGAGATGCTTTAACATTGATCTGATTGCTTCTGGCGTCCATGAATATAATGTTTTTCAGTACTCCTTTTGCTCCTGCGGCTTTTTTGTTTAGCTTGACGGTAGGGATAGTAAAGTCATTAGCATTATCTGGGATGGTAAAGTTATCTGTGGTAAAAATGTATCCATCTTTGGATACCTGAATAGTGTAAGTACGTCCCACAGGAAGATTAGACTTAAATCGCCCTGATGCGTCTGCAGAAATTACTTGATTGATGGCATTTTTGGTAATATCAGTGATAGTAATTTTGGCGTTAATGCCCGCGTTAGATGTTGCGTCAGATACCTGTCCTACTACGCTAACCATTTTGTCTTTTTTGAGGTAGCTCATCTTGACGCGATATATGTCGTGAGCCCCCTTACTATCTTTTGTTCCCGCAACTCCTCTGCGGTTAGAGGAAAAATAGCCATACTCGCCGCTGGGTGTAATACAAAAGTATTTTTCGTCTGCTTCGGTATTAACAGGAAATTGTAGCTTCTCAGGGGGAGACCATTCTGAGCCTATAAGAAAAGAACGATAAATATCGTATGCATCTGCTCTCTTCTGACCATTTGAACTAAAATAAAGTACATAACTGCCACCATCTTGTGTGATAAAAGGGGATATCTCAGAAAAGGGTGTATTGATGATGTTGCCTATATTTTTAGGTGTTCCCCATGTATCTCCCTGTCTTTCGCAAATATAAATATCGTGTTGTCCTATGCCACCACTGCGCAACGAGGTAAATACTAAGTATCGCCCATCAGGAGATACGGAGGGATGGGCGTCCCAAGCATTAGAGTTGATGCTGCCTGCTAATGGTTTAGGTGTAGTCGGCTTCCCACCAGATATCTCACTGACAAATATATCGCACATTTTATCTTTACCTGCATCGCGAGCAAGATAAACTTTAGTTCCATCGGGACTTACAAAAGGACTTCCTTCATTTTCTCTGGTATTAAAAGCAGATACATTTTTAGGCTCGCTCCATTTACCTGTAGAGGGGTCTCTTTTAGAAGACCATATATCCTCTCCACCCATGCCACCGGGCCTAGTAGAGGTAAATAAAATGGAGTTATCATCTCTAAATGTGGTTTCGTAGTCATCATAGAAAGAACATAGTTCAGAGACATGCTCTACTATAATAACGTCCTGAATATCAAGAGGTATGAGTGCTCTATCTTGTAATAAATCATACTTTTGGATTTTATCTTGTTTTGGTAAGAAGTTAGGGTAGGATACCCACATAAAAAAGACCACCCATAGTCCGTATAAACATTTATGCAGCATACTCAATGGAGTTCATTTGAGTAAAAGTTCTCGCAAAGATAATGTATATTTCATTTCTAAGTCTAAACTTTATCAAAAAAAGTTGTAGTTTTTCTACACTCACCTTTGTGAGCAAATATACGGTAAAAGTGATTTTTTATGTTTTTGCTTGGGGCGTGTCCCTCGCTGATGCTCGGGTCGGGCTACTCCGCACTACGCTAACGCTCGGTGCTGCGCTACGCTCCGCACTGCCTAACAGCATGCTCCGTATCCCTCACGCAAGCAGCTTTTGGATGTTTTACCTTATTTTCATGCATCTACTTGTTTTATCTTGTTTGATATTGATTATCAAGTATTTACAAGATTAAATTTTTTTAGCTTGTTTTAATTGTATTCATTTCATCTTTTTTATTGATTTTCAAATACTTACAAAGTAAAACCTTAAACACATGAACTCTACAAAACATTTTAACCTTGAATATGCAATTTTTACCTTATTTTCAATTGATTTTCAATAATTTACAAGGTTAAAGTATATTTTAATCTTGTTTAGTATTCACTTTCAGGTACTTACAAGATCAAGGTTTGAACAAGTGGAGTTAGTTCATTGGAAGCTTGCGTGAGGCATGCGGAGGGCAAGCCGTTAGGCTTGGTGCGAAGCCCCCTCACACACTCAAACCCTTGCCCGGGAGTGGGCGTAGCACCGTTAGCCCGTAGCACGCCGACCTTGTGGGCATGAGCAAAGCGAAACGCCCACAAGGGCACGCCCAAAAAAAAATTAAATAAAACATTCCTTTTTGGATAAATAAAAATTATTTTTTAGATTTGCCGAAAATTTATTTTGTATGTGGCAAAAACCTTCGGCTGTAAGTACGTATCTCTCTCTGTCAGAGTTTAATAGCACAGTAAGTACTCAAAAAGCAGGTTTTTTGAGAAAAATGTTTGCTTTTATGGGGCCTGGAATACTGGTCAGTATCGGCTACATGGACCCTGGAAACTGGGCTACAGGAATTGAAGGCGGATCGAAATTTGGCTACCAACTCCTGTGGATTATGCTACTTTCAAATTTAATGGCTATTTTATTGCAAAGTCTAACCATAAAATTAGGCATAGTGGCTCAAAAAGACCTTGCCCAAGCTTGTAGAGACTACTATGCCAAACCTGTGTCTTTGATGTTGTGGATCTTGTGCGAAATAGCGATTATAGCTTGTGATTTGGCAGAGGTATTAGGGTGTGCCTTAGGCTTAAAGTTACTATTCGGATTAGATTTGCTTACCGCTGTAATAGTTACATCTTTGGATGTACTGCTCTTACTTTTACTGCAAAATTGGGGAATTAGAGTTTTGGAAGCTGTTATCACAGTGTTAGTTTTAAGTATATTCTCTTGCTTTGTTATTGAACTTTACCTTGCTAAACCGAATGTAACAGAGATTGCATCGGGATTTGTCCCTTCAAAACTAAGTAAAGAAGCACTGTACGTTGCTATTGGGATATTAGGCGCTACGGTCATGCCCCATAATTTGTATTTACATTCTAGTTTAGTACAAACTCGCAGTATCACGAAAAACGCAAAAAGCATAAAGGAAGCTATCAAATTTAACGTTATAGACACAGTGTTATCTTTGAATGCATCTTTATTCATCAATGCATCTATTTTAATTGTAGCTGCAACCGTATTTTACAAACAAGGTACAGTAGTAGATGAATTGACCCAAGCCCATGTAATGCTCAACAGAACTTTGGGCGGTGCTGCAGCTGCTGCCTTTGCTATGGCGTTATTTTTCTCAGGACAAAGTTCTACTTACACAGGTACTCTGGCAGGACAAATTGTAATGGAAGGATTTCTAAATTTACGACTAAAAAAATGGCAGCGCCGCTTAATTACCCGAGCCTTAGCTATTGTACCTGCTATTATCATGGTCATATTGAAAGGAGAAAAAGGAAGTAAAGATTTGCTTATACTTAGTCAAGTAGTGCTATCTATGCAGTTACCTTTTGCGATTATCCCGCTGATACAATTCACCTCCTCTGAAAAATACATGGGGAGCTTCAAAAACTCAAAGACAATTCAAGTTTTATCTATTGTGGTAGCAGGCATAATTATCGGGCTAAATGCATGGTTATTATTTCGAGTATTTTTTTAGGCATTAGTATTGAGTTTATGTTGCTTTTTGAAAAACAGACTGATGTAACACAATTTATGGTTAATTGTTAGGATTAGTTTTTTGGGCGTGTCCTTGTGGGCGTTTCGCTTTGCTCATGCCCACAAGGTCGGCGTGCTACGGGCTGACGGTGCTGCGCCCCACCCCCTGGGCAAGAGCGAAAGCGTGGGGCTTCGCACCAAGCCTGACGGCTTGCCCTCCGCATGCCTCACGCAAGCAGCAAGCAAACTAATCTCACTTATTCAAGACTGAGTCTTGTAAATGTTTGAAAATGAGTCTTAAACAAGGTAAAAACAAAATTTAACCTTGTAACTCATTAAAAGTCAATTGAGAATAAAGTAAGATCTGATTGTTCGGGGTTAAAGTGCAGTAAGAAGTCCATGTATTCAGGGTTTAATCTTGTAGGTACTTGAAAATCAATATAAAATAAGGTAAAATAAACCTACTAAAAACAAGGTAAAAAATTTTAACCTTGCAAGTATTTGATAGTCAACATTAAACAAGGTAAAGCAAGAATAGGTATAAAAATAAGGCAAAACGTCAAAAAGCTGCTGCGTGAGGCATGCGGAGGGTGCGTGAGCAGTGCGGAGCGTTAGCGCAGCACCGAAGCGATAGCGCAGCCCGCAGCACGCCGACCCGAGCGCAGCGAGGGACACGCCCAAAAAATAACTACTAATCTCACAACCTTCATCTACTACGTATTTCTAATAAATAATTCTTTAACACCAATCCGTCTTCTGCATTGTTAGCAAAACTGTTATTGATGTAGGATACTAAAAAATCCACTTTATCCTGTAAAAAATACTCACTTAATCCTAAACCTGTGCTGCGTTTAAGAAAATTATCCAAGGATTTTATCTTATTTTGTGATAAAAAAGCACACTGAATATAAGAACTTGCTGGACTTTTCCCCGCAGTAAGATATACACGCAAACTAATCCACTCTAAACCTTTGACATCAACTAAGGCATCAAAGTAAAAAACAAAATTAGCAGGGCTTTGGAGCATATCTTCAATATTTTCATCATGCTTTAAGAGTTTGTTTCTCTGCATAAAAGTCAGAAGTAAATCCCTAAATTTTTGATTTTGACTTTCATTTTTGTATTGAGGAGTATACATGAAGTTCTCTTCAATGGTTTTATCCCTGACGTACGTATGCCCAAAAATTATATTTTTCTGAGGGAAGAAGTCAAACAGTATTTGAGTTTTTTTAGGGTATTGCTCATCAATACTTTGCTCGTATACGAACACATAAGCACCGCCAGGTAAAGAAGGACTACTTTTTAGTATAGTATATTCAAAATCATGTTTTTTAATCCACTCTCCGAGAGGAATAGAGGCTCTACCCTGATAGTACCCCGATAATTTAATTTCTCTGAGCATGGTAGGAATGAACTTAGATGATACATACAGATTTTTGTAAGGGTCATCAGGGGGTAGATTGGGATTTTCATACACGAAGGAGAGTACATTGCTGCGTATGCCTGCCTGTGTAAATCGCCATAGCTCGCTGATGTAAAGTATCTTATAACCCGCTATGGATTGATTTTTTTCGTACAAGTGCTGTGATAAAATTTGTAAGTTTACCTTATGCTTAAATAGACTATCTGCGTAAAAACAGCTTTTCGTAAGTTGAGTTTGCTGATGCAAGTATTCAGATATTTCTATCAAGGAAAATTTATTTTTTTGTGCTTCAACCTCCAGATTTAGGCGCCATGTTACGATGTATGCTACCTCCGCAGAGAGGATAGTTTGATAGGAACACAATAAAGCAAAAAATAAAGTCCAGTATGGCATGTTTATTTTTATTTCATTTCTTTATCTGTACAACGATTTGAGTAGGAGGAGTTTGTAACATTTTTAGCCCAAGTGTATCTGCTTTTTGTGCTATATGGGCTTGTTGAGTATGTTTCATTAACTTTGCATGGGACTCAGCATAACGCCATTTGAGTTCTTTAAGATCTTGTTGATACTTGTGAATTTTTCTACGTGTATTTTCTGCTCGGTTAGTATATGCAATGTAAAGTATTCCTAAGAGCATCAAAAATACAATAAATTTGACATAACTATCAAAAGAAGGATACTGTACTTTTTTCTCGTCAATAATTTCGGGTTCTAACTTGACCTCATTTTTGATAATTCTGTTGATAGGTTTGTTTGGCATATCGCAAAGATAAAAGAAAAGGCATAAAATGCAATACAAAAATCAAAATAATCCTTGCAGGTTTATTTTTGAGTGTGTCCTTATGAGCGTTTCGCTGCAATCATACCCACAAGACGCACTCAAAAAAATAATTAAAACTCATCCGCTTAATAAAAACAAACTTGAACAATTAACTTAAATACATTCCTTTGAAACTTAACCTATAAGTCTTTTTTTGTACAGGTTTTTATATAAGGCAGCTTATTTTTTATATTTTGCGACCTAATGAAATACTTCGTAGATGCAGACATTACCCAAGCTTGTACCTTGGATACTCACTTTTATCGTAGTACGGAAGAGTTTGAACGTTCCAAAGAAAAAATTTTTGCGCGTACATGGCAGTTCGTAGATGATACTGATAACATTAGCACGGCTGAACAGGTACTACCCTTTACCTTGTTAGAGGGCTTTTTAGATGAACCTTTACTTTTTACACGAGATAGTCAAGATACCTTACATTGCTTAGCAAACGTATGTACGCATAGAGGTAACAGATTAGTAGAAGGTTGTGGTTCTCTACGACAATTGCGCTGTAAATATCACGGAAGGCGCTTTGACTTGACAGGTAGAATGCTCTCTATGCCTGAGTTTGAAGGGGTAAAAAACTTTCCCTCAGAACAGGATAACCTTATGAAACTTAATTTTTATGTTTGGGCTAAGCTGCTTTTTGTCAGTATTAACCCCGCTGCACCCATAGAACATTTTTTGGGAGAGATGCAAAAACGTTTATCTTGGTTACCTTTGAATAACTTTTATCTTGAACCTTCTCGCAAAAGAGAGTATTTAGTCAAAGCACACTGGGCTTTGTATTGCGAGAATTATTTAGAGGGTTTTCACATTCCCTATGTGCATTCTACGTTAAGTGAAGTTTTAGACTACGGCAGTTATACTACGGAGATTTACGAATACAGCAATTTGCAGTTAGGTATAGCCAAAGACGGAGAAGAGTGTTTTGATTTACCCCCTGATTCAGTGGATTACGGAAAGAAGATAGCTGCTTATTATTATTGGGTATTTCCGAATTTAATGTTTAATTTTTATCCTTGGGGGCTTTCTATCAATGTTGTTAAACCGATTACGCCTACTTTGACTAAGGTAGTATTTTTGCCTTATGTTTATGATGCCCCTAAGCTTAGCCAGGGTGCAGGTTCAGATTTAGACCGTGTAGAGCGTGAGGATGAAGCCGTAGTAGTGCAAGTTCAAAAGGGTGTAGTTTCTCGTTTATACAAAGGGGGAAGATATTCTCCGAGGAGGGAGCAAGGTACGCATCATTTTCATCGATTGATAGCAAGATTTATGAACGAATAGGTTTTTTGGGCGTGTCCTTGCCCACGTCTCGCTGCGCTTGTGTGGGCAAGGTCGGCGTGCTGCGGGCTAACGGTGCTACGCCCACCCACCCGCCCCTTGGGCAAGAGTGAAAGCGTGTACGGGGGCTTTGCACCGTGCTGACGCACGCCCTCCGCATGCCTCACGCAGCAGCCTTAGGATGTTTTACCTGATTTACATACATGCGTTTGATTTACCCTGTTTTATGTTGATTATCAAACATTTACAATATTAAAATTTTTTACTTTTTTTAACCGCGATGGATGTATCTTGTTTTGTATTCATTTTCGATTACTTACAAGATTAAACTTTGAATATATGGACTTTTTGTATCTCTTTTACCCTGAATAATCAACTTTTACTTTATTTTGAATTGATTTTCAAGGATTGGCAAGGTAAAAATATATTTTCATCTTGTTTAGCATTTATTTTGAGACACTTGCAAGATTAAGTTTTATGTAAGTGATCTTAGTCTACTTGCTGTTTGCGTGAGGCATGCGGAGGGTGGGCGTTAGCCCAGTGCGTAGCGAAGCGCAGCACCGAAGCGAAAGCGTAGCCCGCAGCACGCCGACCTTGTGGGCATGAGCGCAGCGAAACGCCCACAAGGACACGCCCAAAAAATCAATTTAGCACTTCAAAACGTTTAATTTGTGCCCCCAAGGCATTTAAACGTTCATCTATGCGTTCATAACCACGGTCTATTTGGTCAACGTTAAAAATCGTACTTTTTCCCTTTGCAGACATAGCCGCAATCAATAAGGCTACACCTGCACGAATATCAGGGCTGGTCATAGAAATTCCTCTTAACTGTGCTTGTCGTCCTAAACCTATTACAGTTGCCCTGTGTGGGTCGCAAAGAATAATCTGCGCCCCCATGTCTATCAACTTATCTACAAAAAATAACCTGCTTTCAAACATTTTTTGATGTATCAATACTGTCCCTTTACATTGTGTGGCTAATACCAAAACAATGCTCAATAAATCGGGTGTAAAACCAGGCCAAGGGGCATCGGAAATTGTCAAAATAGAGCCATCAATAAAAGTATCTATTTCGCAGACTTCTTGGGCAGGAATATAAATATCATCTTTACGTATCTCCATTTGAACACCTAAACGCTCAAATACATTCGGAATCTGACCCAAGTGAGCTACATTTGCGTTTTTAATGGTCAGTTCACTTTGGGTCATAGCTGCCATTCCCATAAAACTACCTATCTCAATCATATCCGATAACAAAGTATGCGTAGTACCTCCTAATCCACTCACGCCTTCAATATGCAACAAGTTACTACCAATCCCCGTAATTTTAGCCCCCATACGATTGAGCATTTGGCATAATTGCTGAATATAGGGTTCGCAAGCGGCATTGTAAATAGTCGTTTTACTTTGTGCTAATACCGCAGCCATGATAATATTCGCTGTACCTGTAACAGAGGCTTCATCTAAAAGTATGTACGTTCCTTTTAATTGATTGGCTTCAATAGTATAAACATCTTGACCGTAATCATAATTGAAAACAGCTCCTAATTTCTGAAAGCCTAAAAAGTGCGTATCTAAACGCCTACGCCCAATTTTATCGCCCCCAGGTCGGGGAATAAAACCTCTCCCAAACCTTGCTAAAAGCGGTCCGATTAACATGATTGAACCTCGTAGTTCTTGTGTCTTTTTTGCATAATCTTTTGTACCTAAGTACTCTAAATCCACTTCTCTCGCCTGAAATGTATAACTATGCGACCCTATTTTTTTAACCTCTACTCCCATTAAACTCAATAATTCTATCAATTTTAACACATCTCTAATTTGCGGAACATTGTGTATGGTTACAGGTTCTTGGGTAAGTAAAACCGCGCATAACACTTGTAATGCTTCATTTTTTGCGCCTTGTGGCTGTATCTCTCCTTTTAATCTCGTGTTACCCAATACTTCAAATGCAAACATGAAATAAAAGTACAACACTTTTTTAACTGTATGCAACTTTATGTGTATTTTTACCTTGTTTTAATATGGATATTAGACAAAAAATTCAATATTTAGCAGAAGAGCTGCTCACCGAAACTATACAAAATAGGCGGTATCTGCATGCTCATCCTGAACTTTCTTTTCAAGAAAAAAACACATCAACTTTTGTGCAACAAAAACTACAAGCACAGAATATTCCTTTTCAAGCGAATGTAGGAGGATATGGCATAGTGGCTTACATTCAGGGTAAAAACCCTACTCAAAAAGTGATTGCTTTACGCGCAGATATGGACGCTCTACCCATTACAGAAGCTAATCAAACCGAATATACATCGCAAAATGTAGGTGTGATGCACGCATGCGGACATGATGCTCATACGGCTAATTTACTTAGTGTGGCTGCCATCCTAAATAAACTCAAAACTGAATTTGAAGGCACTGTAAAATTGATTTTTCAACCTGCGGAGGAGAAAATTCCTGGCGGTGCTTCTTTGATGATACAAGAAGGCGTGTTAGAAAATCCAAAACCACAGGCTATCATCGGACAGCATGTAATGCCCTTGATTGAAACGGGAAAAGTCGGGTTTAGGGCAGGAAAATATATGGCTTCCGCAGATGAAATTTATGTAACCATACAAGGTAAAGGCGGACACGGTGCGCAGCCCCACCAATGTATTGACCCTGTATTGATAGCATCGCATATTATTGTGGCTTTACAGCAGATTGTTAGCCGAAATGCTCCACCTACCATTCCTTCTGTGCTTACGTTTGGAAAAGTAATCGCTAATGGGGCAACGAACGTCATTCCTAATCAAGTGTATATGGAAGGTACGTTCCGAACTATGGATGAGAAATGGCGTGCGGAAGCACATCAAAAAATGAAGAGCATGGCAGAAGGTATGGCTCAAGCTATGGGTGCAAAGTGTGAATTTAACATTGTTAAAGGCTACCCCGTGCTTTACAATCATGAAGCACTTACAAATAACGTTAAAGAATACGCTATTGAATACTTAGGCAAAGAAAACGTGATAGATTTAGATTTGTGGATGGCTGCAGAGGATTTTGCATATTACACGCATCAAATACCAGGTTGTTTTTATCGTTTAGGTACTCGGAATGAGCAAAAAGGAATTATTTCAAATTTACACACACCTACTTTTGATATTGACGAACAAGCTTTACAAATAGGGGTAGGGTTGATGGCGTATATTACTATAAAATGTTTATCAGTGCAGTAGATATTCTATTTGCAGGGGTATAGGTTTTTATTTTGGGCGTGCCCTTGTAGGTTGAGCAAAGCGAAGCATCCACAAGTACACACCCATGAAAATAAACCTCATTCAATCATCACAAAAGCACCCCAGTAATATGGTTCTTTATACTGCTTACGGATTTGTTTCTGTGCGGTCTGAAATGCTTCACGTTTGTTCATACCTTTTCTCTGCCAATTTTCGTAAAATTGAGTCATAAGCATCTGCGTAGCTTCGTCATTCACTTTCCATAAACTCATAATAATACTCTGCACTCCTGCTACCTTAAACGCCCGTTGTAAACCATATACTCCTTCTTTGCTTGCCAGACCTAATCCTGTTTCACACGCACTTAACACTACTAATTCTGTACTATCTAACTCCATATTCATTACCTCAAAAGCGGTCAATTTACCATCTTCTTTTTCTAAAGGGCGGATTTCCATTCTATCATAGTCTACCACCCCTGCAAATAAAAGTCCTGCATTCAACATAGCCTGCGTAGAACTTTGATACTGCTCTTTCTTAAAATATCCATGTGTTGCAATGTGTAAAATACGGGGATTTTTAATGGATTTGATGTACTCCTCTGTAGCAGCTGAACCTATCACAGTCGTAGTATTAGCCAAGAGTGAGGAGATTTGCTTTACCTCTTTTTCCGCTCCCTCTAATTGAGTTAACTCCTCAAATGTACGCTCTTGCTTAGACTTTTCATTATCTTTTTCCACATTCATTTGTAAGTCAAACTTGGGATTGCCAATTAAATAGTTGTTTTTGGTAGTGTAACTGCGTTCATTCAAAATATCTCTGGTATTAGTTACGTTAATTACTTGAATTTCATCAAGCACATACTTTTTCGCCATAGGATTGTACAAGGTAGATATGTTAATCTGGTGATACACTCCATCTGGGGATAAATAGACTGTTTTTATATTTTTAAGGCGGTCTGATATAGGCTTCCAAAAAGCGTTATAGCTTTGATTATCTTGTAATTTAGCGGCAATCACACGCCTGTAATTAGTAAGATATTGACTTTCTAATTCGTTCCCATTGGATAGTACTACTACCTCTGGGAATTGACTATTCTTTTTGATAATTAAAGCCATGTACAAAATACTATCTTTACTTTTAATTCTCTGCCTATGAGTAACCTTGACTATTTCAATAGCAGCTTGGTTCTTTTTAAGTCTTTTTTGAATATCTTCCCATGTAACTACCTTGGGGATAAACGTATTAGCAAAATCTTCGCTTTTGAATGCAAGTCGCTTTTCTAATTCGTTGATATAATTCTCGAGGCTATCTAAGTTAATTCTCTTTTCTTTTCTTTGTGTAATAGTAAGGGTTTGTGTTTTAGCATATTTATCAGTAGCCAGTTTCCACTCTATATATAGTCTTTTGAGTGCTTCATCTTGACTATTGAGAATACGATTTTTAATTTTTTCCATGCTTTGAAAAATTAAGCCCTTTTCTTTAACTGCAAGATTATAGCTATCCCCTGTGATAGAGGGTATTTGAGTGTGTGCTTTTAACACAAAAAATTGAAAACTGTTAAAATACTTACTTATGTTTGCTTGAATGTATTTTTCCTTTTCGTATTGAGAAAGAATTCTAAAATTATTTTGAATTTCATTAAACTTAATTTGTAGAGACTCTTTGAATAGCACATTAGATTTATTGTACTCGTTTTGGAGTAAGTACAATTTAGCCAAATTATTGCAGCAGGCGGCATACTCAGGATGCATCTTTCCTAATATCTGCTCACGTATATCTTTGGCTTCTGTATAATGGGCTTCTGCTTCTGTGTATCTATTTTGGAGAGAGTACAAATGACCTAAGTTAATACAAAGTGTAGCATACCAAGGGTGACTCTTTCCTATTGTTTTAATGTACGTTTGCTTTACCTTTGAGTATAAGATCTCCGCTTCAGAATATCTACCTTGCTCATAAAATAATAAGGCTAAATTATTGCAACAATTAGCATATTCGGGATGTAACTCCCCTAATGCTTTAAGATAAACGTCTTTTGCTTCCATATATAATTCTTCGGCTTCCGTATATTTATCCTGGTATGTATAAATAGAAGCTAAATTCAGACAGGTCCTAGCGTATTCAACATGAGTTTTACCAAGTATTTCTGCATAAATTTCTTTTGCTTCTTTATACAATGGTTCCGACTCTAAATACTTACCTTGATCTTCATACAAAAAAGCCAAATTATTACACAATCTAGCATAATCAGGACTCTCTTTACCTAATACTTTGACATAAACCTCTTTTACTTCTTTGTACAAAAGCTCTGCTTCGTGGTATCTACCCTGAGAACGGTACAATGCAGCTAAGTTATTGCATGAGTTTGCATAATCTATATGCTCTTTTCCTAAGACCTCGGCACGGACAGATCGTGTCTCTTTTAATAATAACTCTGCTTGGTAGTATCTTCCCGTATGATAGTATAAGGTCGCTAAATTATTACAAGAGTTCATGTAATCAGGATGGGATTTTCCTAACATTTTTTCACGAATGTTCTTAGCTTCTATGTATAAAGGTTCTGCTTCAGGATATTTACCCTCCTCCTCATATAAGGAAGCTAAATTATTGCATGAACTTGCGTAATCTAAACTTTGAACCCCTACTAATTTGGCAGTAATTTCTCGGGCGATTTTTAATAAATTTTCTGCTTGATTATACTTACCCTGTTCTTTGTATAGTAATCCCAAGTTATTGCAAGAGTTAGAATATCTCATGTTGTGGTTTTGCACTGTCCATGCACTATCTTTTTTAGCATAGTACTCACCCTTTGCATAAAGTCCTGAATAATAACAGTTTTCTACTTGTGTATTTAATATGTTACTGTAATTAGTGTCTTTTGTTACAACTTGTTTATCATATAGTTCTAATGCTTTATCACCCCATTCTATGGACTTTTTGAATTTTTGGTATTGTTGGTATTTAAGGCAGCTGTCGTATGCGTTCTTCCAACTTTGACTAAATGAGAAAAGGACAAAGTGAGTAAGGATAAAATAAACAAAGGATTTCATAAGTTAAATATAAAAAGTTGACCTGTTTTTTTTAAGTATTGAAGTTATTTTTTTGGGCGTGTCCCTCGCTGCGCTCGGGTCGGCGTGCTACGGGCTAGGCTATCGCTTCGGTGCTTCGCTTGCGCTACGCACTGCTCACGCACCCTCCGCATGCCTCACGCAGCAGCGTTTTGATACCTTACCTTGTTTGTATATATACTTTTGCTTTACCTTGTTTAATCTTGATTATCAAATACTTACAAGGTTAAGCTTTTTTACCTTGTTTTAATTGCTGCTTTTTTTACTTTGTTTTACATTGATTTTCAAACATATACAAGGTTAAATCTTGAATATATGGACTTTCTATACTTCTTAACCTTGAACACCTATGCTTTACCTTATTTTCAATTGATTTTCAAGAATTTACAAGGTTAAAATCTGTTTTTATCCTGTTTAAAGCTCATTTTCAGATACTTACAAGGCTAAGTTTTGATTAAGTGAGATTAGTGTACTTGCTGCGTGCGTGAGGCATGCGAAGGGCAAGCCGTCAGGCTGGGTGCGAAGCCCCTCGCCCACTCTTTTACTCTTGCCCGGGGGTGGGGCGCAGCACCGTTAGCCCGTAGCACGCCGACCCGAGCGCAGCGAGGGACACGCCCAAAAAAATTAAAAAACAACTTTGAATACCATCTATTCTTCTCCTGTAACCGAAACATAAAAATATCCCCCCATTTACTTAACTAAACAATGTTTTTACAAATCATACAAGCGTACTCATTAAATTTCACCTAAATAAAATTTTTTGTCCTATTTCT
The DNA here is from genome assembly GCA_025057675.1 of Bacteroidia bacterium. Classification (GTDB taxonomy): domain Bacteria; phylum Bacteroidota; class Bacteroidia; order JANWVE01; family JANWVE01; genus JANWVE01. Next base: position 21,462 of record JANWVE010000006.1, on the reverse strand, counting down.
TTGGTGTATATTTGTCTTATGAGCGACAACTTTACAGAAGCTACCCGTGAGTCCTGGGGTAGCCGTTTAATGGGTTCAATAAAAGGGGTTTCTTTTGGCTTTATTTTGAGTATCGCAGGGATTATGCTACTTTTTTGGAACGAAGGTAGAGCCGTAAAAACCTACAAAGGGCTGAAAGAAGGAAAGGGCGTTGTTATTTCTCTTAATAGTTCAAAGGTAGATCCTAAAAATGACGGTAAACTAATACACTTAACAGGAGAGTTAAGTGCAGAGGGCGAGCTAAAAGAGAATTTTTTAGATTATCAACTGTCTAATACTATTGCTTTACAACGTAAAGTAGAGATGTTCCAATGGAAGGAAGAGACCCGGTCCGAGACAAAGAAAAACTTAGGCGGTTCACAGGAGACAGTTACTACTTATGAGTATAAAAAAACATGGTCAGAGATACCCATCAAATCAGATAATTTCAAAAAAAAAGGATATGACAACCCCTCAGAATCTCAATGGGCATGTATTTCACAAACTTTCTACGTAGATAAAATAAAAGTAGGAGATTTTGTACTCTCCGAAAATTTGAAAAAGGGTTTAAGTAACTTTGAAAAAGTGAACTTATCTAACGAATGGATAAAAAATGCAAAACATGAAAATCTTAATGTTACGGAAGGGTATATTTATATTAAAAAAAATAAAAAGTCCAAAGAGGATGAAATAGGTGATATACGCGTCTCATACAGCATTCTTAAACCGCAAACAGTAAGTATTGTAGCGGTTCAGAGGGGTAGCTCTTTTGAACCCTACCAACCTAAGACGGGTCCTCAAATAGAGATGATTAAAATGGGCATTCACACTGCAGAGCAGATGTTTCAGGCTGCTATACAAGGTAACAAAACTTTAACTTGGATATTGCGTGTTGTGGGTTCTTTCTTAGTTATGTTTGGGATAGGTTTAGTATTCAAACCTTTGGTGGTAGTAGCAGATGTAGTACCCTTTCTCGGAAATATCTTACAAGCAGGAGTGGGTATATTTTCATTTGTAATAGGTGGAGGTATCAGTTTTATTGTTATTGCTATTGCTTGGTTTTATTATCGTCCAATTTTATCTATTAGTTTAATTGCTATTTCCGTGTTATTGTACTTTTTGTTTAGAAGGAAGAGAAAGACTGCTGCATAAGCAAATAAGAGAAATAAGTGCAGGTATATCATAAAAAAGTATAAAAGGGCGTGTCCCTCGCTGCGCTCGGGTCGGGCTACTGCGCACTACGCTAATGCTCGGTGCTACGCTGCGCTCCGCACTGCCTAACAGCATGCTCCGTATCCCTCACGCAAGCGATATTTTGAGGTTCTACATGTTCTTTATACATATTTTTGCTTTACCTTGCTTAATCTTGATTATCAAATACTTACAAGGTTAAGCTTTTTTATCTTATTTCGATTGCTGCTTTTTTACTTTGTTTTCAATTGATTTTCAAGAATTTACAAGGTTAAAATCTGTTTTTACCCTGTTTAAAGCTGATTTTCAGATACTTACAAGGTTAAGTTTTGATTAGGTGAGATTAGTGTACTTGCTACGTGCGTGAGGCATGCGGAGGGTGCGTCAGCAGTGCGGAGCGTTAGCGCAGCACCGAAGCGATAGCGCAGCCCGTAGCACGCCGACCTTGTGGGCATGAGCGAAGCGAAACGCCCACAAGGACACGCCCAAAAAATTAAAACTTAACCTTTGAAAATAACTTTTTATGTAAGGAAAAAATATCCTAAATATAGGATATGAATTGTGCGAAACCTACCGTTCTATTATTTTTGCAAAAAGAGGTCAGAATGTGATATTGTGGTGATTTTACTATATGCTGTTTTCTCCTTTTTGGCAAAATTCCGCAGATTGGAATACATACTTTATAGAACTATTTCACTTTCATAAAAAATATAATCCTGTATATGCTCACTACCTCAAACTCATCAAATATAATACTAACCCCCAGCATTATACTCAAATTCCGACCTTACCGATTACTTTGTTTAGAAAATGTGCAGTGCATATTCCTACATTTAAGCCTGTTTTGCATTTTGAAAGCAGCTCTACTACACAATCTACTCCCTCCAAACATTACGTTATTGACCTTGAATACTATCACCGAAGTATAATCAAACATTTTAGAAGTTTCTTCACGGCTGAAAAATACACGTTTTTATGTCTTTTACCTGGATATTTAGAGCGTCCTCGTGCCTCGTTAGTTTACATGATGAAGTATTTGATAGAGCAATGTGGTACGCAGCACAGTGGTTTTTTTATTCATGACTTTGAAGGTTTGAAAAACAGCATAGAAAAAGCTATTCATCGTCAGGAGAGTATTTTTTTAATCGGAGTGGCTTTTGCTTTATTAGATTTTGCTGTGAAGTATCCTATTGCTTTGCCTTCCTCTACAATAGTTATGGAAACAGGGGGCATGAAAGGGCGAAGAAAAGAATGGGTGCGTGAAGAGTTACACCAATTCTTAAAACAACGGTTCCAGATACAGACCATTTACGCAGAATACGGTATGACAGAACTACTCAGCCAAGCTTATTCGTATGATAGTATGCATTTTCATGCGCCCGCGTGGATGCGTGTATATGCCACAGAAATCAATGACCCTTTTGCAGTAACGAGCCAAAAAAGCAATGGTGTTTTGAACATTATTGATGCAGCGAATGTATATTCTTGTCCATTCATTCAAACGCAAGATATTGGTAGAGTACATGAAAGTGGTATTTTTGAGGTATTAGGCAGGTTAGATTACAGTGAGTTAAGGGGGTGTAACTTGATGTATGTATGAGAGTAGGTACTAATGTTTAGTTTATTTTTTGGGCGTGTCCTTGTGGGCGTTTCGCTGCGCTCATGCCCACAAGGTCGGCGTGCTACGGGCTAACGGTGCTGCGCCCCACCCGCCCACCCCCTTGGTTAAGGGGTTTAAGAGTATGAGCGAGGGGCTTCGCACCGTGCTGACGCACGCCCTCCGCATGCCTCACGCACGCAGCAAGTATACTAATCCCACTTATACAAAATGTAATCTTGTAAGTACCTGAAAATGAACATTAAACAAGGTTAAAATCTATTTTGACATGGTAAATAATTGAAAATCAATACAAAATAAAGTAAAACTTTTATATTCAGGGTTAGAGGGTTGGAAGTCCATCTATTTAAGGTTTAACCTTATACATGCTTGAAAATGAACATAAAACAAGACAAAACGGACGCAATTCAAACAAGGTAAAAAATTTTAACCTTGTAAATATTGGATAATCAATATCAAACAAGGTAAAGCAAAGATACGTCTAAAAACAAGGTAAAACATCAAAACGCAGCTTGCGTGAGGCATGCGGAGGGTGCGTAAGCAGTGCGCAGCACCGAAGCGATAGCGCAGCCCGCAGCACGCCGACCCGAGCGCAGCAAGGGACACGCAACCTTAAATTTTGAAAATAAACTTCCCAATCCTAATATAAGCATAATTTAGGTTAAAATTGTAGCTTTGCAGCTATGTCAAATAGTCAAAATAATGTAGTGGCTATTATAGGCAGACCTAACGTGGGCAAATCTACCCTATTCAACCGACTAATAGAAGAGCGAAAAGCTATCGTAGATAACGTAAGTGGTCTGACCCGAGATAGACATTATGGTACTGTTCAATGGAATGGAAAAACCTTTACTGTAATAGACACAGGCGGATATGTACCGCAATCAGAAGATATTTTTGAAAAAGCTATAGCAGAACAAGTCGAAATTGCTATGCAAGAAGCACAAATCTTACTTTTTGTGGTAGATGCTAGACAAGGTTTAACTCCATTAGACTCACTTTTTGCCGATATTGTACGCAAACAAAAACGTAAAGTGCTATTAGTAGCCAATAAAGTGGATAACTACAATCTACAAGCCGATGCAGCGGAGTTCTACACACTTAATCTCACGGATGAAATATTTAATATTTCTGCTATTAGCGGAAGCGGTACAGGAGAACTATTAGACAGAATTACTGCTCTTCTACCCGAAAAAAAAACCGAGAACACTGAAAAAGAAATTCCTCGTATTGCCTTTGTAGGCAGACCTAATGTAGGTAAATCCTCATTAGTCAATACGTTGATAGGACAAAACCGAAGTATTGTTACGCCCATAGCAGGGACTACACGAGATAGCATAGATACACACTATACTGCTTTTGGCTATGATGTCATTTTAGTAGATACCGCAGGACTTCGTAAAAAAGCCAAAGTAAAAGAAAATATAGAATTTTACTCAACATTGCGGACTATAAAAGCCATTGAAGAATGCGACGTAGCCGCCCTGATTATAGATGCTACACAAGGCTTAGAAGCCCAAGATGTGCACATCCTTGACCTTGTTCATAAAAATAAAAAAGGTAAAATAATCGTTGTCAATAAGTGGGACTTATATCCAGAAAAAAATGCAAATACCCACTTACACTATACAAAACACATTGAACAAAAAATTTTACCTTTATCTCATATCCCTATTCTGTACACCTCCGCAGTTACCAAGCAGCGCGTTCTAAAAATACTTGAAACAGCCGTCCAAGTTTATCAAGAGCAAATAAAACATATCCCTACTCACGAACTCAATGATTTTTTACAGGAAATTACAGAAGATTATCCACCTCCTTCAGTAAAAGGAAAGTTCGTCAAAATAAAATATGTAACCCAGGTTCATGATGCAAAAAATCCTACTTTTTTGTTTTTTTGTAATCTACCTCAATATGTACAGGAGTCATACAAGAGATACATAGAGAATAAAATTCGGGAGAAATACGGATTCTGGGGTTGTACGCTTGTTTTAGCCTTCAAACAAAAGTAATAAGAATATGAACGAGTGGCTCAAAATTATACATCATATTGCAATATGGATATGGATAGCAGGACTATCCGCTTATTGGCTGCTACGCTACAAAAAGCAAGACTTTCTTACAGAGGGTTATCGTGCGTATTTTAAGCGTAGATTTACTCCATTAGCTATTTTTGGTATGGTGCTTATATTTGGCTCGGGTATGGGTCTTTTAATCACTGCTAATTATGTCGGTACAAAGTATATTCCTAATTGGTTTATAGTAAAAATGCTTTTATTCTTAGCAGTTTTCATAGCTGGTATAAATGCCTGGGGCATAGATGTAGGGGTCGTTAAAAGAATTGATGAAATGAAAGTACAACGCCGTGAAATCCCTACTGAAGAGATGCACCAACGTATTGGTAAAATTAACAAACTTATGGATATTTTTATCTATGCAGCTACTTTACTAACTGTATTAGTTTTTATTATTGCTCACATTAAACCACAATGGTAAAAATAGCCCTTGCACAAAGTCAAGACTACTATGCTATTGTAAAACTTATCCAACAAGATGAACCTAATTTTACTTGGAACACGTTTAAGCACAAGTATCTTACGCGTACGAATAACATTCTCCTTATTGCCTTAATCAATCGTAAAATTGTGGGCTTTATTGGCGGATTAGCTGCTGTGCTTGAAAATAATCAAACTATTTATTGGGCAGTAGATGCCGTTGTGGATATACATCACAGAAAACAGGGTATAGCTACGCAACTTTTGAAAGCTTTAATCTATTATGGAGAGTATGTTATGGGAATAGGTGTGAAAAATAGTCATATTCTCAAAGCAGAGATTAACGCAGGTTTTAAGGTGGGTTATCACATACATACGTGTACTTACCCCCCAATTTTACCAAAGAGACACGCTCTGGAGTACGTTTCTTTACCTGATGCTCAACGTTTGATGGCGCAATCTATTTGGAAGGAAAATACTCATCAATTTGACTTTTATTATTCTAATCAAAACCTATATCAAGTGCTTAAAGATGTTGCACAAGATATTCTTGTGGTTGTAAAAAAGGAAGCTTTTGGGCTGCGAGTAATGGAATGTTCACAAAATACAGCTTATCTTTCTATGGTAGTCAAGGTTGGTCAGCATTATGGACGGAGGGTTCGCTTTTTAATCAATAAGAGGCACGTATCGCTTATCAAGGTAATGTATAAAATTCTTGCCATTCCTGCAAAAAAACCTGAGACACTAATTTACACTCATGATTTTATGCAGGATTTACCTATTTATTTTGGACACTCGGACTGGTTTATGGAATATGATGTATTATATTAAGTCTGAAAAATAATTTCATTTTTGGGCGTGTCCCTCGCTGCGCTCGGGTCGGGCTACTGCGCACTACGCGTTCGCTTCGGTGCTACGCTGTGCTTCGCACTGCCTAACGGCATGCTCCGTATCCCTCACGCAAGCAGCATTTGGATGTTTTACCTTGTTTTTGTATATATCTCTGCTTTACTTTGTTTAATGTTGATTATCAAGCACCTACAAGGTTAAAAATTTTTATCTTGCTTGAGGTGATGTTATTTGATATTGTTTTTTGCTTATTTTCAAGCACTTACAAGATTAAACCTTGAATATACAGACTTTTTATAGTCCTTTAACCTTGAATAATCAGCTTTTATTTTATTTTGAATTACTTACAAGGTTATGCTTTAAGTAAGTGGGATTAGTACACTTGCGGCTTGCGTGAGGCATGCGGAGGGCAAGCCGTGAGGCTTGGTGCGAAGCCCCTCGCCCACACTTTTGCTCTTGCCAAGGGGTGGGCGGGTGGGGCGCAGCACCGTTAGCCCGTAGCACGCCGACCCGAGCGCAGCGAGGGGCACGCCCAAAGATAAATCCTAATCTCGCTCACTTTCAAATAAAATTTATGAAACTAAAAAAGGATTATTTTTGTTTTATTTGCACCATGAAAAGACATGCCTCAGCCGTATGGAACGGCACATTAAAAGAAGGTAAAGGCACTATTTCTACGCCTACCACCGTATTAAATAATACACAGTATTCTTTTACCTCTCGCTTTGAGGAGGGCATTGGAACTAATCCAGAAGAGCTTGTAGCCGCAGCCCACGCAGGATGCTTCAGCATGGCTCTAGCCGCAAGAATTACCAACACAGGCATTACCCCTGAAAGCGTACAAACCAAAGCTACACTAGATATGAAAAATGATGGCGGCTGGTCTGTTGTGGGCATTCATTTAGAAACTACTGTAAAAGCCAGCGGATTAACTAATGAAAAGCTGCAGGAACTCGCTGAAAATGCTCGTGCTAATTGCATTATCTCAAAACTTTTCACCGTACCTATTACCTTAGATGCGAAGTTAGTTTAACTCTATAACTACTAAACGCATTATTGACCTCGTTTTCTTAAAAACGAGGTCATTTTTATTTGTAAAAAAGAGATAATTGCGGTAAATTAACAAAATGGTACGCCTAAATTTCGATCCTGCTCGTAAGTATCAAGAAATTCTTGACCGCTATCAGTTACTAGAAAAAATCAATCAGAATATATCGCTTGTGATATACATTCTGGACACCTCTACACTTGACTTACATTTTACTACCCGTGAGACAGAGAAAATTATAGGTTACACACAGCAGGAAATGCAAGATATGCCTTTACACAAAATAAAAGAACTGTTTTTTGCAGGAGATTTTTATCGGTTCGTGCATTATCTCAACCAAGTGAAGAGGGGTCAGGACCATGAGGTATCTGAAATAGATTTCCGAGCGTATAGGAAAGATGGTAAAGTAATATGGTTACAAAATAAAACTTTGATTTTTGAGCGGGACGCATTAGGTAGACCCGTGAAGTTACTGGGTATTGCCGAGGATATTACCCAAAGGATTGAGTTCATAAAAGCAATCCAAGAGCGGAACAGACAATTAGAAGAGATAGCATGGCTTAATGCACACGAAATTAGGCGTCCAGTGGCATCTATGTTGGGTTTATTGAGCCTTTTGAACAAAGAAGATTTCACTCATCCTGATAATCGTCAGATTATAGAGTACTTGGAGAGAATGGTAAAGGAGTTGGATGTAGTTATAGGGAATATATCTATTGCGGCTAGTTTGCATAGAAAAAAGTAGATATGGGAGAGAGAAGATGAATTTTTGGGCGTGTCCTTGCCCACGTCTCGCTGCGCTCATGTGGGCAAGGTCGGCGTGCTACGGGCTAACGGTGCTACGCCCCACCCGCCCACCCCCTTGGGCAAGAGGGAACGTGTGGGCGAGGGGCTTCGCACCAAGCCTGACGGCTTGCCCTCCGCATGCCTCACGCAAGCAGCTATTAGACTAAATCCTCTTATTCAAATCTTAATCTTGTAAGTATCTGAAAATGAACACTAAACAAAGTAAAAAAACATACTTTAACCTTGTAAACATTTGAAAATGAGCCAAAAACAAAGTAAAACACATTTAATCAGGGTTAAGGGGCTGTAAAAAGTCCATAGATTCAAGGTTTAACCTTGTACACGGTTGAAAATGAGTAAGAAATAAAGTAATAGCATTTCAAACAAGGTAAAAATTTTTAACCTTGTAATCAATTGATAATCAAGACTAAACAAAGTAAAGCAAAGATACTTATAAGAACAAGGTAAAACGTCAAAATGCAGCTTGCGTGAGGCATGCGGAGGGTGCGTGAGCAGTGCGCAGCACCGAAGCGATAGCGCAGCCCGCAGCACGCCGACCCGAGCGCAGCGAGGGACACGCCCAAAAATTAAAATCTAAACTTTTTATTACTAATGATGCTAGGTAAAAACCATTTTTTAGACTATAAAACACTACTGCGATACCTCACCGATTAAAAAAATAGATTGTACTTCGGGTTCTGTGTTAGCATATATTTTGATTTCCTTCCGAGCTGTGCCAACTTTATCCTTAGAGCGAAATTCTACTTTTATTTCTCCCTCGGCACCAGGGGGAATAGGTTCTCTGCTCCATGTAGGAACGGTACAATCACAAGCTACTTTGGCATCTTTGATAATTAACGGTACTTTACCCTCGTTTTTGAACTTATACACATGCCGTACAGTATCCCCATTTTTTACATTGCCAAAATTAAATTGCGTTTCTTGAAATTTTAATACAGCTTTCCCCTCTTGAACTAAACTTTTTTTACCTTGATTGCACGCAGAAAGTAAAACCATTCCTATCAATACGAACAAAAAGTATGTTAGATTTGTATTCATACTACAAAGGTATATGAAAAGCGAACATCCTGCAACTCTTTTAATTATTGACGCTACCCCTGAATTTCCTACTTACTTTGTTCATCCAATTTACAGCGCGCTCCAAAATCAAGGTTTAACCTTAGAATATATTGATACAGATAGCCACTCTGATGACTTTTATGTGGATTTCATTTTACAGTCCTTATCTGACAAAAAACAAATCTTTGTGTACATAGAAATACAACCTGACCAAAAAAAATTACCTAATAATTGTCTCAAAATTCTTTCTTATCTCAACAAAGTTAAAGAAAGAGTATATATTTTACTCTCTTGTAAAAATGTTCTCTTACAAGCTTATACTCGTAGTATAAACAGCTGCGCTGCTTACTCTATACCCGAGCAAGTAGAGTACATATTAAATGTAATGTCTTTTTCATGTTAGAAATTCAAGGGTTTAACCTCTATTTCTTTTACTGAACTTTGAGGGGCTAAATGATAGGCTTCCCAAATTAAAGAAGCAATATCGGATGCGGGGATAATTTTGTTTTGTATTTCTATGGGGGTATCTCGCCATGAGTCTGTAAGCACAGCACCAGGTAAAATAGCTGTTACTTTAACGCCTAACGGTTCAAGTTCTTGCATCATAGCTTTATGCAACCCATATAATGCCATTTTAGTAATACTGTATGAGGGTGCATCTTGAACTATTTCTTTTGAAGCTATTGAGCAGATATTAAATATGTGTGTACCTTTTGTAAAAGTAGGATACAAGTATTTTGTTAAATAATATGCAGCATTAAGATTGACCTGTAATAGTTCATGCCATTGGGTATCAGGTTCGGAGAATAATGAACCTGTCCGATATATTCCTACATTATTGACAAGAACATCTGTTTTTTGATAATAATACGGTGCTTTTTGCACTAATTGTTTCAACTTAGTTGCAAATTGAACTATTTCATTTATTTCTCTAACATCTATTTCATCTTGGCAAAATAAGCCTGTACTTGCTTCAAATTCATAATGAATTTCTTTACTAAAACTTTTGTGTAAAGGTTCAGGGATTACAGATTGACAGGTGGGTAGAGAGATATAGTCCCACAAGGGTAATTTTTTAGCAAAGCCGTACGCGTTCCATTTTCCTGTTTCTACAAAACGCATTGCAATGGATAGCCCTATACCTTTTGTAATTCCTGAGATGACAATGTTTTTGTTCATTACTTTAATATGCAAACTAATATATTTTTGGCGGTAACCTCACTTAAAGATAATTTTGTACTGTTTACATGCAATAAGATAGATTTATCGAATTCATTGACCTCATAAACTTCGCATATATCGCCTAGTTTAAGGTTAATCTTATTCAAATAGCGTAGAAATTCGGGGCTGTGGTTTGCCACTCCTGTAAAGCTTCCTTTTTCATTAGGTTTAAGTTGAGAGAGTGGGCATTGGGGTTGTACTATGAATTTACCTTGTGCGTTAGGGATGGGGTCGCCATGAGGGTCAAACTGGGGATAGTTGAGGAACTTATCTAGTTTGTCTACTAGATCTTCGGACTGGATATGCTCTAACTGTTCAGCAATTGGGTGGACGGTATCCCAAGTGTAGCCTAGTTTTTCCACTAAAAAGACTTCCCACAATCTATGCTTACGAATGATTTGTAAAGCAATTTTTTTACCTTCTTCTGATAAAGAAGCACCTTGATATTTAGTGTAGATAACAAGATTTTTCTCACAGAGTTTTTTAAGCATATCTGTAACGGAAGCCGCTGTGGTATGTAGCAGTTCGGCTAATTGATTAGTAGTCGCAACGGTGTGTGCCATTTCGCATTTGTAAATGGCTTTAAGGTAATTCTCCTCTGTGGCTGTGAGCATTATGGGGTTCAAATATATGAAAAATACATATTTTGGCAAAGTATAATAGTTGAGGTTGTTGATATTTTTTGATGTTTTTTTGGGCGTGTCCTTGCCCACGTCTTGCTGCGCTCGTGTGGGCAAGGTCGGCGTGCTACGGGCTGACGGTGCTACGCCCCACCCCCTGGGCAAGGGTTCGAGCGTGTGCGAGGGGCTTCGCACCGTGCTACCGCACGCCCTCCGCATGCCTCACGCAAAGAACGATACCAGTAAGCTAATCTCACTTATTCAAATTTAACCTTGCAAGTATCTGAAAATGAACATGAAGCAAAGTAAAAATATGTTCTAACCTTGTAAACATTTGAAAATGAATAAAAAACAAGGTAAAGATTATTTAATCAGGGTTAAAAAGTCGTATAAAGTCCATGTATTCAAGGTTTAACCTTGTATATGCTTGAAAATCAATACTAAACAAGATAAAACAGGCGCAGTTAAAACAAGGTAAAAAACTTTTAACCTTATAAGTACTTAATAATCAAGCTTAAACGAGATAAAGCAAATGTATGTATGAAGACAAGATAAAACATTCAAAAGCAGCTGCGTGAGGCATGCGGAGGGTGCGTGAGCAGTGCGTAGCGCAGCGTAGCACCGAAGCGAAGCGCAGCCCGTAGCACGCCGACCCGAGCAAAGCGAGGGACACGCCCAAGAGAATAAAATGCACTACAATTCCATAATAGGTCGTTAAGGTGCTTTTTGCTGACGACTCATTATCTTTGAGATACGAATAGACAAGGTTAAGTATAAAATTCTACTGTTAACATTTCTGCTCACATATTCCATAGCTTGACTCAAGGTTTGATATAAGGCATTAAAACTTTCTATGGACAGAGTTTTACCTAACTTGGTTGTAAATTCTTTGATATTATCAGGTACAAAGAGTAAAGTTTGAGCCTCATAGTGAGCAATAAGGGCATTTCGTAGAATATGCAGTAGGTAAGTTAAAAAATGTTTTTGGGTTTCACGGTTTAGTTTGGAGAGTACTTCGCTGATTTCTTGCATTTCTTTGTACTTTACAGAGTAGCACGCTCGTAGCCAATTTTGGACAAGGTCATCAAAAGTATGAGTATCTTGATGTATTAAGCGTAAAGCTTCGTTGAGATTACCTTGAGCTAAAAAAGCAGCTTTATATGCAGTACTTTCATCAGTTTTGTGAGTATGCATTAAATAATTTACAATAGATTTTTGATTTAATGGTGCAAAAAAAGCATTTTGGCATCGAGATTGTATAGTGGGTAGCACTTGTTCAGGAGTAGGAGCGGTGAGAATAAATATTGTATTTTGAGGAGGTTCTTCTAACAATTTGAGAAAAGCATTAGCTGCTTCGGGGCGCATTTTCTCGGCATGCCATAAAATGACAATCTTGTAATGTCCTTCAAATGGCGCATAGCTCATTTTTTGCTTTATCTGGCGTATATCTTCTATGTTTATTGCAGTTTGTTTGTTGTGGGCGTCTAATTTTTCAACCCATTGTGCGTAAGCAGGATAAAAATGATGTTCGAGTAAAAATTGTCGTATTTCATCAGCAAAATCTTCTGAGGTTCGTTTTTTTTCAGTTTCATTTTTGTATGTGGGTAGTATCCAGTACACGTCAGGGTGGATAAGATGATATATTTTTTGGCAGCTGGGACATTTTAGGCATGCTCCTTCGGGTGTAGTGTGAGAGCAATTGAGGGTTTGCGCAATCCAAAGTGCCATAGCTAATTTGCCTGTACCTGCACTGCCCCAAAATAAATTAGCGTGTGCTATTGTACCACGTTGTATAGCACGTAAAAGTTGGCTTTGTAAGTATTCTTGCCCGATTACTTGCGTCATGATTATCTAAATCAGAATTGACGAATTAAATTTTTTCAAAAATACAAATCATCTATTTTAGAGGAGTGAAAAGATAAGATTAAATTATGTTGGGCGTGTCCTTGTGGGCGTTTCGCTGGCGCTCATGCCCACAAGGTCGGCGTGCTGCGGGCTACGCTATCGCTTCGGTGCTGCGCACTGCTCACGCACCCTCCGCATGCCTCACGCAGAAAACGCAACAAGTATGCTGAACCTATCTATCGAAATTTTTACCTTGTAAGTACCCGAAAATGAATATTAGACAAGATAAAAACACATTTTAAGCTTGTACATCCTTGAAAATCAATTCAAAATAAGGTAAAGCTTATTTAATAAGGATTAAGATAGCGTGTAAAGTACATGTATTCAAAATTTAATAATATACGTGTTTGAAAATCAATGTAAAACAAGATAAAATAAACAGAGTTAAAACAACGTAAAAAATTTTAACCTTGTAAGTATTTGATAATGAAAGTGAAACAAGGTAAAGCAAAGATATACCTAAAAATCATGTAAAGCATCCAAAGACCGCTGCGTGAGGGATACGAAGCATGCCGTCAGGCAGTGCGAAGCGAAGCGCAGCACCGAAGCGAACGCGCAGTGCGCAGTAGCCCGACCCGAGCGCAGCGAAGGGACACGCCCCAAAAAAATAAATCCTATCAAATTAAACTTTATATCCAGACAAAATATCCACTATACTGTTAGATTAACAATCAAAAATGTTCTATTTTTGCGACAATATGAACATAGATTTAAAAAACATTAAAAAAGCCTATTTTATAGGAATCGGTGGAATTGGTATGAGTGCGCTTGCACGTTATTTCAAGGCACAAGGAGTAACCGTAGAAGGCTACGACCGAACTGAAACAAATTTAACACAACAATTAAATAAAGAAGGTATCAAAGTTTATCATGAAGTTAATACCAACCACCTCACCACAGATACAGATATTTTTATTTACACTCCTGCCGTAAAACCCGAAGAAAACGAGGAATTAGCCTATCTCATAGAACAACAAGCCCCTTTGTATAAAAGAGCAGAAGTATTAGGCGCTATAGCCAAAGAATATAAATGTATAGCCGTTGCAGGCACACACGGAAAGACTTCCACAGCAACAATTATTACTCATATCTTGAATCATTGTGGAGTAGGTGCAAGTGCATTTTTAGGCGGAATTTCTAAAAATTACGGTACTAACTACATCCAAGGTGATAGCGAATGGCTCATCGTGGAAGCAGATGAATATGACCGCTCTTTCTTACAACTTAATCCTTACATTAGTGTAATAACCAGCATAGACCCTGACCACCTAGATATCTACGGCACAGAAGAGAAAGTACAACAAGCATATAAGCAGTTCTTAGAAAAAACGAACCCCGAAGGAGCAATTTTATACTATGAAAATAACCCAAATTTGAGAAAGCTAATAACCTCTATCAAAAAAATACCACGTGTGAGCTACGGAGTAGAAGACGCCGCAGACTATACCGCAGATAATATAACTTACAGAAATGGTAAATTTACTTTTGATATTCTCAAACACGGCGAAGACCATCGTTCAAATTTTAAGCTAAATGCATTCGGCTGGCATAATCTTATCAATGCTATGGCAGGTATAACCTTAGCTGAAATACTCGGGTTAGACATGAACCTGGTTCAAGAAGCCGCTTTGTCTTATCAAGGAGTGGAAAGAAGATTTGATGTATATATCCACCCTGAATGCACTATTATTGATGACTACGCCCATCACCCTGAAGAGATAAAAAAAACCCTCGACTCTGTAAAACGCATGTATCCTAACCGTAAAATTATGGCAGTTTTTCAGCCCCACCTTTATTCAAGAACACAGTATTTTTACAAAGGGTTTGCAGAAGCATTGAGCTTAGCGCACAAAGTAGTACTTTTACCCATCTACCCTGCCCGAGAACAACCTATTGAGGGTATAACATCTGACTTGATATTCAACGAAATAAAAAGCGTACCTAAACAATTGATATCTTATGAAGATGCGCCCAGCTATATTTATCTTAAAAGTAAAACATATCCTGTGGTAGTTATTATGGGTGCAGGAGATATAGACAAAGTCGCACAAAAAGTTATTCAGCGATACAAAAACTTACCTGCATGATGACAAAAGAAAAAAAATACTTATGGATACTTCGTAGGGTCCAAGCTCAGGATACGGTATTTATGAACGACTTTGCGAAGTTCCTTCAAAAGCACCCACGAAACACATTTCATTTCATCTTATATTTAGACACAGAAGAACCCTCCATAGAAGCGCAGCATTTTCAAGCTAAACGTATATCAGGCTTTTTAAGCGAACATTTAGTATCAAATACTGTTTTTCACTTACATCAGTGGGGAATCCTAAAACAAAATCAAAACACTTATTATTTTGATCAACAGAAAATTACACAGTGTTTTACTTTATCTACTACCATAGTGTTTACGTGTGTATGGGAGAGCAGTATTATTCCTTTATCTCTATTATTAGAGGCTTTTGGATCTTTGTTTCTTGAACAGGTTTTTGTATTTGCGAATAATCCCCATCTTAACATACGTACTCAAGATTACACACAAATTTTATCTTATCCTAATGAGGAGGAAACTGCAAATCTTTTTAGACAAGTTAAGCAGGTTTTTGAGTCTATCTCATGGGTATCTCACTTGAACAATATAAAGATAGATTGTTCTTAGTGAGTGGGACTCAATTTTTTTTAATTTTTGGGCGTGTCCCTTCGCTGCGCTCGGGTCGGCGTGCTGCGGGCTGCGCTATCGCTTCGGTGCTTCGCTCTGCTACGCACTGCTGACGCACCCTCCGCATGCCTCACGCAGCAGCGTTTTGATACTTTACCTTGTTTGTATACCTACGTTTGCTTTACCTTGTTTGATGCTCATTATCAAATACTTACAAAATTAAAATTTTTTACCTTGTTTGAAATGCGTTCGTTTTATCTTGTTTTGTGTTCATTTTCAAGCATGTACAAGGTTAAACCTTGAATACATGGACTTCCAACCCTTTAACCCTGAATATAAAAGTTTTACTTTATTTTATATTGATTTTCAATGATTTACCATGTCAAAATACATTTTAACCTTGTTTAGTGTTCATTTTGAGATACTTACAAGATTAAGTTTGTATAAGTGGGATTAGCATACTTGCTGCTTGCGTGAGGCATGCGGAGGGCAAGCCGTCAGGCTTGGTGCGCAGCCTCTTGCCCACGATTTTACTCTTGCCCAGGGGGTGGGGCGCAGCACCGTCAGCCCGTAGCACGCCGACCTTGCCCACACGAGCGCAGCAAGACGTGGGCAAGGACACGCCCAAAAAAACATAAAATATTTCTTATATCATTTTATCTTTACTCAAACTCTACCTTAAAATACTTCTGCTCCTCTATGATTTTTTGACCCTCAGGACTCAGGGTAAAGTCAATAAAATCCTTAATCACCCCCGTGGGACGCTCTAAAGTAATAAATCTGAACTTGCGAGTAATAGGGTATTTACCTGTTAGTCCATTCATAGGTGTGGGTAGATAAGCTTTATATTCATTAGGCCTGCGTACTTTAACAGTTTTAACATTTTTACCCCGCGTATAAAACTCTGTTCCAAAACCAATACCGCCAGGATACTTAATAGTAGAGTCTATCATTTGATAAGAGTTTTTTAACACAATCGCTTGCGGTCCAAAAGGAACTCCTCCCATTACTTCCTCTATAAAATACGTGTAAGTACCATAAGTAGGGTCTAAGGTATAAGCTACAATAGGTACATCTTTTCCACCGAATTCTTTCCAGCTTTTAGCCTCTCCTGAATAGATACGGGTAATATCGTCTAATGAAAGTTCATTAACGGGGTTGTCTTTATTTACGAATATAGACATACAGGCAATTAGAATAGGTATCTCAGTAGGCACAGCATCATGTAAATGTTTTATCTCGGATTCTCTTAAAGGGCGTGTAGCTAAGCATACATCTACGGTGCGTCTTAGTAAAGCACTTAGCCCTGCAGCAGTACCTCCTCCTTTAATTTCAAATTCTACGTTAGGATTTTTTTTCTTGTAGGCTTCTATTAAAGCGGGCATCACATCGTCTTTAAGCATATCCGAGCCTTTCATAGTGATAATGGTTCTATCTTGCCCAAAAAGAGTTGAAAAATAAAAACTTAACAGAAGAGATAAAAATAAAATTCGGTTATTGAGCATAATACTAATGCAAATATAAAAAAATCATGCCAAGTTAAAAAATTTTATTTAGTTTTGTTTTATGAAACTTCTACAAACTACGGTATTTTATTTTGTTTCAGTATACTGGGTAGTAGCCCAAGTTATACCTACATTCCGTACAGTAGATTGGCAAAATACAGGATACTCTCACCCCATTCCCAATCCTGTGAACATCGTTAATGTAAAATCCTTCGGGGCAGCAGGCGATGGAGTTACGGATGACTACCCAGCAATCATTAGTGCAATGAACTCTTTGAGTGGAAACAGAGGTGTGGTATTCTTTCCTGCAGGAACATACTTGATTAAAAACGAAATTATGGTAGATAAAGACAGTGTTATTTTCAGAGGTGTTTCATCAGACTCTACCCAACTACGCTTTGATTTTAACGGAGCAACAAAAAACGGATTTAATATATGGGGAAGTTTCCTTGATACCGTTGAAATACCTATCACGGGAGGACTGAACAAAGGCAGCACTACATTGACTGTAACTAATTCTGCCCACTTTTCAGTAGGGGATGATATTGAAATTAAACAAGAAAATGGTGCCTGGGATATCAATCCTACTTTTTGGTCAGAAGAGTCAGTGGGTCATTTAGCCACTATTACAGCAATATCAGGCGGTCAGATAACCATAAATGAACCGCTTCGTATGGATTTTGATTTAAGTTTAAATCCAAGAATGCGTAAGGTTAAAATGCGCAAAGAGGTAGGAATAGAATGTATGCGTATTCACAAGGTAGATACATGCAACATTCCTACTTGTGTATCTTTCAACATCTCATTCAGTATTGCTAAGCAATGCTGGGTAAAAGGAGTAGAGAGTAGCATGTCCATAGGAGCGCATATTGGAATGGGAATTAGTACGCATATCAGCGTGCAGGGTTGTTATATTCATCATGCTTTCAGTTACACAGGTGTAGGCACGCGTGGTTACGGTGTAGTTTTATTCAAACATACTACTGCTTGTAGGATAGAAAATAACATTTTTGAGCATCTACGGCATGCTATGATGGTCAAAGAAGGTTCAAATGGAAATGTCTTTGGGTATAACTACTCAAAAGACCCCTACCGTTCTGAAATACCTCATAATGCAACTGGAGACATATCCGTACATGGACACTACCCTTTCTGCAATTTGTTTGAGGGTAATATTGTACAGAACGTGATTGTAGATGGATACTGGGGAATTGCTGGACCTTACAATACTTTCTTCCGTAACCGTGCAGAACTTTATGGATTCCTTCAAGATACTTCTCCTGTACAAGAAAATCAAAATTATGTAGGAAATGAAACGACTAATACAAGCCTAGGTATGGGTTTATTTTTTATCCCAGGTACAAATATGTTCTCTCATGGTAATAATGTAAAAGGCTCAATTATCCCCGCAGGTACAGGCACACTAACAGATACTACCTATTACCTCACTTCAAAACCTGATTACTGGGACATTCCTGGGGTTACCTGGTCTATAGGAATTCCTAATCCACTTAACTCAGGTACAAACCCTGCTAAGCAAAGATACATTGCAGGAGGGTCAAAAACAGTATGTAATTCTTTACTTACGTCATATAGTTCGCAAACACCTCTTCATGCAGCTCATATCTATCCTAATCCTACTTACGGAACAGTTTACTTTTCTCAACCAATTCAAACATGTGCTGTTTTAGATGTGTCTGGCAGGGTATTACTACAACATTCTAGCATCGCACAATTAAATCTAGAACATCTACCTCAAGGAATCTACTTTTTATCTATTATTGACAACAACTTGAAAAAAACACACATTGTAGTTAAACAATAACTCATACCTTTGTAAGTATGAAAAAAGTATTTGTATTTTGTTTTGCAGCCTTCGGGCTAATTTACCTTCATGCGAACCCCAAAGACACTGTTAAAATTGGCTTCTACCTCCAAAATTTGTATGATTTCAAATTTACAGACAGAGAATACACCGCAGATTTTTGGCTATGGATGCTATACAAAAATGACTCATTATTTTCACAAGAAAATATCACTCAATTGATAGAAATTCCTAAAAATAAATCTGTTAACGTTTCAAGTTGTACTATTGAGAAAAAAAAGGGCTATAATTGGGCAGCTATCAATTACAAGGTAACAATGCAACAACCCTGGATTATTAAAAACTTCCCTTTCGATGAACAAACATTACACATCCGTATTGAGGACGGAGAACATGAAAGCCAACAGGTTGTATTCACCGCAGACATTAAAAACAGTAAGTTTGCAAAAGATATTATTGTAGAAGGATGGCGAGTTAAAGATTTCAAAATTGAGCCAAAAACAATTGTTTATGAAACTACTTATGGAAACCCAGAACTTCCTGACGGACAGTCTAAATATCCTGCTGTGGATGTCATTATTCAAATGAAAAGAAACAGCTTTGGTTTATTTTTGAAGCTATTTACGGGGGTTTATATTGCTTTTTTTATTGCCATGGTGAACTTATTTATTGATGCCACAGAAGCGGATCCTCGCTTTGGGTTACCCGTAGGAGGGCTATTTGCTGCCGTGGGTAACAAATACATCGTGGATAGTATCTTACCTGAAAGCCCAAACTTTACATTAGTGGATAAAATACATGCTATTGCTTTCTTATTTATCTTTCTCAATATTTTGATTTCTGTATACTCTATGTATCTCATGAAAACAGATCAAGAGCAGAAAGCCAAAAAGATAGACAAAATTACTTTTTACATCTTAACCATTTTGTTCTTATTAGCGAATGTAATCACTATTTTACCTGCTGCGCTATAAGAAAATTACTGACTCTCAATGTTTTGTTTGTAGTATTCTATTCATTCATAACAAAAAAGATGATTGGCAGCTGACTTTTTTATTTTTGGGCGTGTCCCTCGCTGCGCTCGGGTCGGCGTGCTGCGGGCTACGCTGACGCTTCGGTGCTTCGCTTGCGCTCCGCACTGCTGACGCACCCTCCGCATGCCTCACGCAGCACCCTTTGGATGTTTTACCTCGTTTTTAGACATATTCTTGCTTTACCTTGTTTGATATTGATTATCAAACACTTACAAGATTAAAATTTTTTACTTTGTTTCAAATGTTGTTACTTTACCTTCTTTGATATTGATTTTCAAATATTTACAAGGTTAGACCTTGAATGCATGGGCTTTACAAAACCTTTTAACCTTCAATACGCAATTTTTACCTTATTTTGAATTGATTTTCAAGTATTTACAAAAGTAAAAATATATTTTTATCTTATTTAGTGTTCATTTTCAGATACTTACAAGATTAAGCTTTGAATAGGTGGGATTAGTGTACTTGCTGCTTGCGTGAGGCATGCGAAGGGCGTGCGTCAGCACGGTGCAAAGCCCCTCGCCCACGCCTTAAACCCCTCAACCAGGGGGTGGGCGGGTGGGACGCAGCACCGTTAGCCCGCAGCACGCCGACCTTGTGGGCATGAGCACCAGCGAAACGCCCACAAGGACACGCCCAAAAAAATAGTCCCCTACTTAAAAATAAGCAAGGGACTGCAATACTACTTTTATCTGCTGTTACTTAGATTTTACAGGTTCTGCTACAACTGATTTTTTCTTACCAAAATCTAATACAATCGGAGTAGCAATGAAAATAGAAGAATACGTACCCACAATAATACCTATCAACAAAGCAAAATTAAAACCACGTAACGTTTCACCTGCAAAGAACAGTACAATAACTGCAATCAAGGTTAAAATAGAAGTCATCAAAGTACGGCTAAGCGTTTCATTGATAGCCTGATTGATATTAGTACGTTCGTCTATATTCGGATTATTACGCAGTTTTTCGCGAATACGATCAAATACTACTACGGTATCATTCATAGAATAGCCCATAATGGTCAGTACAGCTGCAATAAATGCTTGGTCCAGCTCTAATGAGAAAGGTACAATACCATTCAAAAGAGAGAAAACGGAGAATATCATCAGTACATCATGAGCGAGAGCTATTACTGCGCCTGTGCTAAATGTCCATCTACGGAAACGAATAAACAAATAGGTAAATACTACTATCAAAGACAAGAAAATAGACTTGAAAGCACTGTACGTAATATCTCTTGCCACAGTGGGACCCACTAATTGTGAGGAGAGAATAGTCGGTTCGGTATTGGGAAAACTGCTTTTCAATGAGTTAATAACCAAATTTTCTACTTCTTGGGCAGTTTTTTCATCTCGTTTATCTACTTTGTAGTTTGTACGGATAAGGACCTGATTAGCACTACCATAGGTTTTTACTTCGGGCGGACTTTGTAAGGGCTGCGTAAGCTTACTGCGAATTTCTGATGTTTCAATGGGCTTGTTGAATCGTACATAATACTCTCTTCCTCCTTTGAAATCTACACCATAGCTCAAACCTCTTACTGCCATAGAGATAATTCCTAACGAAATAAAAATCCACGAACCAATAAAGAAGTATCTCCGTTTG
>JANWVE010000069.1 GCA_025057675.1 Bacteroidia bacterium | reverse complement strand
ATAATCAGCGTTAAATAAGGTAAAGCAACGGTATATCTACAAACAAGATAAAACATCAAAATACAGCTTGCGTGAGGCATGCGAAGGGCGTGCGTTAGCACGGTGCGCAGCGAAGCGTAGCACCGAAGCGTGAGCGTAGCCCGTAGCACGCCGACCTTGTGGGCATGAGCGAAGCGAAACGCCCACAAGGACACGCCCAAAAGATTGATAAAAAAGTACAAATTTTAGTAAAAAGGGATATAAGAAAGTAATTTACTCTATTTTTGCACCATGAAGATAAAACAAAACTTCGCGAGCAAACCTATAATCGCATGGATAGCTATTTTTTTGCTTTGCTTATTTGAAATAATAATTTTTACTCATCCCCCACTGTATAAAAGTAGTTTTTTATCGTGGGTGTACTTTCTTTCAGGAATTGGAATTGCGGTCATACCTTTGCTGTCTTTACCTAAAATAACAGTCAAATTCAACGAAGGCAATAATTTTATACTAGACAAGATATTCTATTTACTAGGTTTTGTGGGATTTATCGCAGTTTTGTACCACTTTTTCTACGTCATTGACAGCTATACACTCAACTATCGTGGAGCAGACATGCTTCCTTCTATTGAAATTTTAGCTAATAGAGCATTGTCAGGACAGAGAGTATATACCCCTCTATCAGAGATTAACAGACCTGACGTGCTATACGGACCAGGATTTTGGCTTCCTTATACCATTCCTATTCTCCTCAAAATAGATATTCGATGGACATCCTTCACGTTTTTAATGATAGGTGTAGCCCTGCTATGGTGGCAAAATAGTAGTAAAAACATCCATGTATTACTCAAATGCTTAGGTTATGTGCTTATCGGGTTAATATTACGTTTTTATTTTTTTGAAATACACGACTTAAAGTTTAGCCAAGAGCCATTAGTGATTGGCTACTATTTGTTTTTAGGAATTACGTTGTTACATCAAGACAAGAAACATCAATGGATATGGGTAGGTATTGCTATCAGTTTATGTTTATTGAGTAGGTTTTCGCTTTTATTATGGATACCTTTTTACCTTTTCTATGTATGGCGTTATGAGGGGCTGAAAAAAGCACTAAAAATTTTTGTAGTAGTTATGGGAATAGTTTTAGCTTTATTCATCCTTCCGTTTGGGATAGAAGGAATTCAAAAATTTGCCAACTTACCTGCATTTCAATCCAAACAAATGGCTGGACGTTTTGCCACTGCACCTCGACACGAACTTTTAGGTATGGCAAAATTCTTTTCATATAAAGATGGTTGGTTTATTTATGATTTACAGAGAGCTTTTTCTTTAATCACGATGCTCGTAGGCATAGTTTTAACCATTTTACGCCCTAAATGGATAGATAAAGAATGGCTACCGCTTGCGTTCTTAAAATTAACTTTAGTGTTCTTTTGTAACTTCTTACAAATAGCATATCCTTACCTCTTTGGACCTTCCACTTTTCTTTCATTAGTTATAGCGATAGGATTTGCTCAAAAAAAGATAGAGTGGCAAACTGCAAATGATAGTGTTACGCCAACATTCTCACGATATTACCTCAGAGTTTTGTTCGTTGCTCTACCTTTAATAGTTTTTGTATTTGGTATATACACGTATGATTTTTTTAACCGAAGAATTTATTTGTACCAAAAGGAAGCCATTGCAGTATTTAGACAAGATTTTAATTCATTAGAAAATGAGCCTCATTGGATTAAAACTGTGCCTATAGATTCTACTGTAGCACACACAGGAAAGTATAGCAATAAGGTAGGAGGAAAAAGCCTTTGTAGCTGCACTTTTGTTATGCCTGTGAAGGATTTTATCAACATGGGTGCAGAGGGAATTCGTTTCAAAGCTTGGGTAAAAAGCCAATTACCGTATAGTAGTGTACCTTTAATGGTGGTTACTATTCAAAATAAGGAAGTACTTTTTTCCGGACACAAAAATATTGCATCTCCAAGATACGAATCGCATGATTGGCAAGGACATGTATTTGCTTTGAAAATACCTAAAAGAATTCTTAATCAGACCAAAAATCTCACTGACTGTGAATTAAGAGCTTTTATTATTTTCTCTGACTATAGGTACGCCTATATAGATATAATATATGTGGATGACATGCAGGTAGAATTATTTTAAGAACTTACACACAAAATTGAATTTTTAGTCTAAAGAGTTTATGAAAGGTCTAAAAGATAAAGTATGTTTACTTTTGGGCGTGCCCTTGCCCGCGTTTCGCATGCGCTCATGCGGGCAAGGTCGGCGTGCTACGGGCTAACGGTGCTGCGCCCCGCCCGCCCACCCCCTGGTCAATGGGTAAAGAGTAGGCGAGGGGCTACGCACCAAGCCTGACGGCTTGCCCTCCGCATGCCTCACGCATGTACCCGTTGGCTGCGTGAGGGGCATGGAGCAAGGGCGTTAGCCCTGTGCGAAACGAAGTGTAGTACCGAAGCGCATGCGTAGTGCGGAATGCACCGACCCAAGCGTCAGCGCAGGGGCACGCCCGAGAAAATAAACTATAAAAAAACACTTTTCTTTTTTAATCATGATATTCATTACCATCTTTGTCTATGAAAAAATAGAAATTACAGAGGACTCTTACACCTATTTCAGGCTTTACCTCGTAGCTTGAAGAGTAAACAGAAGAGTCAATAGAAAATATAACCTCACCATTTAAGTTGATGATATTGAGCATATCATCATATCCAAATGTTACGATTATATCTTTATTGATAGGACAATAGGCACGAACATTTTCAGCAATAATCTCTCCTTTCGAATTAATGATAGTAGAATGCTGAACTCTGGCAAACCCTTTGTAAAAACCCCCATAGTCCTGAAAAGTGAATGGAATTTTGACTGTATTGTTTTTATCTATAAAACCCCATTTACCGTCTTTCTTGACACATGCCCATCCTTCAGAAAAAAAAGTTACACTGTCATACATAAAAGGAATGACCACTTTATTTTTAGAGTCAATGAAGCCCCATTTGCCTTGTTTTTTTGCAGCTGCAAAACCTTCATTAAAGCTACCCACAGCGTCATATTCAAAGTTTATTACCTTTTTACCTTTTTTATTCAGAAAACCATACTTACCATTTTGTTTTGCCCCTGCCATACCTCCTGAAAACTGCATGATATTCTGATATATACACGGAATTATTTCTTTACCTTTTTTATCTATAACGCCAAATTTTTGATTTCCTTTTTCAATTATTCTCAAATCCTCTTTAATTTCTCTGTCTATATATGTATATTTCACTGGAACAACCTGTTTACCCTGTTTATCTATTATTCCCCACAACGTATCAGATTTAACTAAAGCTTCTCCGTTACAAAAGTGTTCGGCTTCTTCGTATTGACAGGGAATAATTTCTTTTCCGTTCATGTCCACATATCCATATTTATTGTTTTTGTATACTCTTATCAATCCTTCTTTGGGTTCTTCAGGGCCGTAGAATATACAAGGTGTAATTGTTTTTCCCTTGAAGTCCACAATACCATATTTCTCACCAGATCTAACCCAGATAACAGAGTCGCCCATTTGGATACTTTCAAAACTTAAAGGTATTATGAGTTTACCTGCTTCATTTACTGCACCATACTTATCCTCCTTTTTGACAACAGCCACTCCATTTTTCCATTCACTAATGTGTTCGTATTCAAAAGGCAATATCTCTTTTCCTGTGTATAAATTGCGAATACCGTATAATTTTTGTATCTCATCAATAGCAGGGTCGGAGTAATGGTATACAACCAAACTGTCTTTAAGATTCTCCAAAAAGCCTATATAATTAATCGGGACATTTG
This sequence comes from Bacteroidia bacterium, assembly GCA_025057675.1. GTDB lineage: Bacteria > Bacteroidota > Bacteroidia > JANWVE01 > JANWVE01 > JANWVE01. The sequence continues at coordinate 10,174 of JANWVE010000069.1, read as the reverse complement.
ATGTTTTAATTTTTTTCTCATTTTTTTTAAGTTTTCCCTCTGCATCAAAATCAATTACAGCAACCGATTCAACCAGATCACAAATAACCTCACCTTCATCAGAAAAACAAGGTTCATCAAAATCCCGCCTATACCATTTGCAGGGAATAATTTGTTCGCCATTTCGGTTAATCATACCCAGATTATTACCTATTCTAACAAAGGCTTTATCACCTTTGAAAGAATACACTTCATCATATCTGATTTTTAAGGTTATTTTCTCACCCGACTGGGTATAATATGCCCATTCCTCATTTTTATATACCGCAGCTAACCCATCAGAAAAAGGTTTAACTTTTTGATACTCTAAAGGAATAATTGTTTTACCACTTTTATGGATTACACCTGATTTACCATCTTTTCCTACTACTGCAAAACCTTCGGAAAATGAGCTGGCAAAATCATATTCAAAAGGAATTATAATTTTATCCGAAGTGTCCACAAAACCCCATTTACTTCCTTTTTTTACAGGTATTAAACCTTCTGAGACTTTACCTGCTTCTTCGTACATACAGGGGATTATTTCTTTCATGGTTCGAAGGTTAAGATAGCCATTTTTATTGTTACGTCTAACTAAAACCAGATTATCATATTTATGGTTAAAATCAATCTCTTCGTATTCACAGGGAATTACCTCTTTATTCTCTTTAAGAAGCCCCCAGAGGTAGTTATATTCTACCTTGGTATAATTTTCATTTAACACCCAATCCTGATATTTAAATGGAACTATTACATTACCTTGTATGTCTATTTTTCCCCATCTTTCATTTTCATATAATTTTACCCATGCACTGCTTTTATCAAACGTACTGATTTTCTCGTAAATAAAATCTGTTATTCGTTTGCCATTCCTGTCCACGTACCCCCATTTATTATTTTTTTTCACAGCAACAGGCGAGAATACAGAACTGAAATTGATATCCTCATACTCTATAGGTAGAATAACCTTGCCTGTCATATCCATCAGTCCCCATTTTTTGTTCAATGATACTTCGGCAAAACCTGACTTGATGTTAATATTCTCGTACTCTATGGGTATGACGACTTTACCTAATGTATCTATAACTCCCCATTTTTGATTTAATTTCACTTCGGCAAAACCTGACATAAAAACGGAGGCACCGGTATACTGACAGGGTATGATTTCTCTGCCTTTGAGGTTGATAAAACCGTATAGATTATTTTTTTTAACTAATGCCATACCGCTAAAAAAAATGCCACCACTTATACCTTGTAAGTATCCTATTTGGTCATATTCACAGGGTGCAATAAGATTACCTAAGGTATCATGAAGTCCCATTGGAAGTGGAGGGGGTATAATGCCATCAAAAGATGTGAAACTATCATCTCTTTTCTCTACAATAAAATAACCGAATTTTTTCTCAATATTGTCATAACCATAAGAAAACGGTATTATCTCTGTACCTTGCTTATTGATTACACCGAATTTACCTTTTTTTTTCACAATGGCGAAGTTGCCTTCGAAAAATCCTGCGTGATCATACTGGCAGGGGATAACCATTTCCTTTTTAGAGTTGGAATATCCCCATTTGAGGTTATCACAGTGATAGGGTATGAGGTTTACTTTTTGACTTTGGCTGAAAACGCTCAAAGTACTATACCACACGAAATACGATACTACTGTCAAAAATACAGTTTTTGAAGCATTTAAGATGTTTCTGATGTTCATGACACAAAAAAAACATATAAAAAATAATTTTAGAATACGTACCTGTACGGATATAAAATTTTCTTTTAAACAAACTGCATATAGGCGTTTAGGTAAGTTTTATATGGGCGTGCCCTTGCCCACGTTGCGCTGCGCGCAGGTGTGCAAGGTCGGCGTGCTACGGGCTAACGGTGCTGCGCCCCACCCGCCCACCCCCTGGGCAATGGGTAGAGTGTGGGCGAGGGGCTACGCACCAAGCCTGACGGCTTGCCCTTCGCATGCCTCACGCAAGCAGCAAGTATGCTAAGCGCATTTACTCAAAACTCAACCTCGTAAGTATCTCAATATCAGAACTAAACAAGGTAAAAGTGAATTTTTAACTTTGTAAATCATTGAAAATCAATTGAAAGTAGGGTAAAACTTGTGTATTCAGGATTAAAGGATTATCAAAGGTCTGTGTATTCAAGGTTTAATCTTGTAAGTACTTGAAAATGAATAAGAAACAAAGTAAAGTAAGAGTACTTGAAACAAAATAAAAAATTTTAATCTTGTAAGTGCTTCATAATCAGCGTTAAATAAGGTAAAGCAACGGTATATCTACAAACAAGATAAAACATCAAAATACAGCTTGCGTGAGGGATACGGAGCATGCTGTTAGGCAGTGCGGAGCGGTAGCGTAGCACCGAAGCGTTAGCGTAGTGCGCAGTAGCCCGACCCGAAGCGCAGCGAAGGGACACGCCCAAAAAAGTAAAATTATTTTTTAGACTTGATATATGAACAGAAATTTTTTAATAGAGCCGCAAATTTAATTCGTTCTGATTTTCAATGTATTAGGTGTAAAAATAGAAAATCAGGTTGTTTTTTTGTAAAGTGTTGATTATCAGTATATTTATTTGACAAAAAATCTCTTCAAACTTTGTGTCCATAAAGTCTATTCTTTAAGGATAATACTCTTATCTTGGATAATAAGTTGTCCACAAGCTGCATTGATGTCTTGACCCCTACTTTTACGTATGCTGGTGGGAATATCGTGTTGCAAGAGATATTGTTCAAAAATTTTTATTTGTTCGGGGTTACTACCTGTAAAAGTTCCTGTATTATTGTATTCTATTAAATTGACTTTACAAGGAATTTTTCTGCACCATTTAACTAATGCCTTAGCATCTTCCAATGTATCATTAAAATCTTTCAAGAGTAGATATTCGTAAGTAACGTACTGCTTCATTCTACTATAATAGTACTGTAAAGCTTCATGCAATACTTTGAGATTATTCTGGGCATGAATGGACATAATTTTAATTCGTTTTTCATCTGTAGGAGCGTGTAAAGAAAGGGCTAACTTTGCTTTTATATTATCATCTGCTAAACGCTTTATACCTTTTGCTATACCTGCCGTAGATATGGTTAATCTCCTAGTGCTTAATCCCATTTCTTTGGGGTCTGTAAGATGCACATAAGCCCGTATTACGTTTGAGTAATTAAGCAAAGGTTCGCCCATTCCCATGAATACAATGTTAGTAATAGGTCTTTGGTATAATTCCAGTGATTTCTGCTGAATATGAACTACCTGGTCTATAATTTCTGAAGATTCTAAATTGCGAAGCAATTTCATTCTACCTGTGGCACAAAAGCTACAATCTAAGCTGCATCCTACTTGTGAAGATATACAAGCCGTAATTCGCTTTTGTGTGGGGATAAGTACGCCTTCTACTTTCTTGCCATCATATAACCGAAATATAAATTTAACCGTGCCATCTTGAGATGTTAAATTCTGCGAAACATGGGTTACATTAAAATAGAAATGCTTTTGCAAGTGTTCCCGTAACTTTTTGCTGATATTACTCATCTGGTCAAAGCTAAATACATGCTTTTTCCATATCCATTCATAAATTTGTTTTGCTCTAAAAGCGGGTTCGTTATGGTTTTCTAAAAATTTCACTAAATCCGAAAAACTAATTTTTCTTATATCCTGCATGTTTTTTAATTGTTAACCGTAGGTTTAACACCATCATTATATTTAGAGGGGCATTTCATCATAATTTTAGAGGCTTCAAAGTATTCACCTTGCCATGTACCTATAATCACTACTTTTTGCGATTCTTCAAAACCGACAGGTTTGCTATCTTTATATATTACTTTTGCAGTTTGACCCTTCTCATCTTTGAGATAAAATGCAAATAAATTAGGATTTTTTACGGGGTCGTAATCAGTTTTATCCCGCATAACCCATTCACCCGCAATATGAACTTCTTTTTTTTTCAATTTAGCAGTAGCAAAATCAGTGTATTCACTACTATTAGAAGTCATGCTGTATAACATGAACCCAAATGAAGCAACCACGACAAGGATTATGATAATCGTCCATTTTTTATTCATAATTCATGCTCCTTTTCTATACGTTTGATTTTTTGCTCTAATCTGATAAGATAAACAATAATTCCTGCAAAAATGGTCAATATAACTCCCACTACTACATATATCTTTCCAGATTGATAAAATCCTTTGGCTTCATCAGGTATAGAGGCTTGTAGTAAAATATAGAGTAACGTATTCATATAATTTGCAAAATTACAACTTTGCTATCAAAGAAAAAACTAAAAGGGTATCTAAAAAAGTCCAAGTTTGTATGGTTTTGGAAATTTTACTTTTTTGGGCGTGTCCCTCGCTACCGCTCGGGTCGGGCTACTGCGCACTACGCTAACGCTTCGGTGCTACGCTACCGCTCCGCACTGCCTAACGGCATGCTCCGTATCCCTCACGCAAGTAGCTTTTTGATGTTTTACCTTGTTTTTGTACATACCCTTATTTTATCTTGTTTAGTCTTGATTATCAGATATTTACAAAGTTAAAAATTTTTACTTTGTTTCAGATGTTGTTATTTTGCCTTGTTTTGCATTGATTTTCAAGCATATAAAAGGTTAAACCTTGAATACATGGACTTTTTACAACACTTTAACCCCATTTTCCCAAGTTTTACCTTATTTTGAATTGATTTTCAATAATTTACAAGGTTAAAATCTATTTTTATCTTACTTAATGCTCATTTTGAGGTACTTACAAGATTAAAATTTGAATACATGGATTTAGTTTAACAGCCGCTTGCGTGAGGCATGCGAAGGGCGTGCGTTAGCACGGTGCGCAGCGAAGCGCAGCACCGAAGCAAAGCGCAGCCCGCAGCACGCCGACCTTGCCCACACGAGCAAAGCGAGACGTGGGCAAGGACACGCCCAAAAAATATATAACAAAACTTTCAAAATTTATTGAAACTTCTATAAACTTTATGCAACAAAATACGTTATAATTGTAGTTGTAATTCTATGATTATTGTTTTGCATAAAAATATTCAGGGTAGCGATCTGACAGATATACTCCGCCAATTAGAGGAGTGGGGCCTGGAAGCATATATCGCACAATTTGAACATAGAAGCATCATTTCTATTGCTAATAAGGTACATTCTGATTTTGATATACGCAAAATTGCTCTACTCAAAGGTGTAGTTGACGTTTATAGAGTTGATGAACCTTATAAATTAGCTAGTCGGACATGGAAAAAAAACAGCACTTGCTTTGAGGTTAAAGGAGTTACCGTAGGTGCAGAAGAACTTAATATCATAGCAGGCCCTTGTTCTATTGAAAGCGAAGAACACATTTTTGAAATGGCCGCTTTAATCTCCAAAGAAGGGGTAAAGTTCATACGTGGGGGAGCATTCAAACCCAGAACCTCACCCTACTCTTTTCAAGGATTAGGCATAGAAGGTTTGAAAATGATACGTAAAGCCGCAGACACATACGATTTACGAGTAGTTACAGAAATCATGGACGCCTCACAAATAGACGACGTGTGTTTATACGCAGACATCGTTCAAGTAGGAACGCGAAATATGCAGAATTTCTATTTGCTCAAACAATTAGGTAAAATCAACAAACCTGTACTACTAAAAAGAGGCATGTCCGCACAAATTACGGAGTGGTTAATGGCAGCAGAATACATACTCTCAGGCGGAAATGAAAAGGTAATTTTATGCGAACGCGGTATCCGCACTTTTGACCACACAGGGCGAAATACCCTAGATGTATCCGCTATACCAATCGTGCACGAACTTAGCCATCTTCCTATATTCGCAGACCCCAGCCATGGCACAGGAAACAGAAACCGAGTAATACCTATGTCCTTAGCCTCAGTAGCCGCTGGTGCTGATGGACTAATGATAGAAGTTCATTCCTGCCCCGAAAAAGCTTTATCTGACGGACCACAAGCACTATACCCCGAACAGTTTATGGCACTCATGACGCAACTACGTGCTTTAACAAGCGTATTACAAAATAAACATGTGCGAGAACCACAAAAAAACACTATATGGGTTTGACATTATAACTTTTTTACTATTTTTGCAAGCAAATGGGGAATTAGCTCAGTTGGCTAGAGCGCTTGCATGGCATGCAAGAGGTCATCGGTTCGAGCCCGATATTCTCCACTTTGCTATACTACTTGTCAATATGCAAACAGGTGACATTACTGTACAAGAACTTAAAAAACGTTTAGACGCAGGTGAAAACATCATTTTAATTGATGTCAGAGAACCCCATGAATACCAAATCTGTAACTTGGGAGGTAAACTAATTCCATTAGGTTCTCTACCCCAACGACTTGATGAATTAGAAGAGTACAAAGATAAGGAAATTATTGTACATTGTAGAACAGGCGGAAGGAGTGCAAATGCTGTTGCTTTTCTCAAAAGTCAGGGCTTTACTAATCCGCGTAACTTGATCGGCGGAGTACATGCATGGGCAGACCAAATAGACAACGCCATGCCAAAATACTAAACTATTTTTGCGATTGACCAAAAGTATTTAACTTTGTACTTTATATACAACCTTATATTTCAAATATCTCAATTCCGTGGTACAGGATACTTGTACATCACTTTGCAAGAAAATAACTTCTACACTCTCAATCATATTATTGTATTGCTCTTCACTTGCTCAAAGCATGAAAGTATCTAATGGTGTACAAGGCTATTCCATAGAAGTACCCAAAAATTTTATGCGACTATCCTCTATTGACTTTGAGTTATATAGCCCCCTCTTATACAAAAATAACCACGCCGCCCAAAAAGCTAAAATAAGTCTATCCACAGGAAACCTAGATATACTTTTAGCAAAAGAAGATACTACTTTCATTAAAATTACCTCCGAAAGTGTCAAAATTGAAGTAGATGAGAAATTTAAAGATATCATCAGGAAAGAAATTCCAAAACAATACTTGCTTATAGGCAGAACAAACTGTACAATAGAACAATGTGAATTCAAAAAAATAGGTAATAGAAATATACTTTATTTAGAACTACTTTACACAGAAAATAATAAAAGCTATTTCTCTGTACTTGGATTTTTAAATGGAAAAGACAATTCGTTCACTACTATTAGCATGGTGTCTAGCAGGAATAATCAAAAAAAGTATAATCCTATCTTCAAAAAAGCACTTCAAACCTTAGTTATTAATTAATTATCAAAGTAGTCTCAATAATATGGAAGAACTGATATATAAATTTCCTGAACAAATTCAATCAGCTATTACAATAGCTGAAAAAGTGGATTTTTCTGTTTTACATTATCATAAAATTCACAATGTAGTCGTATGTGGTTTGGGCGGGTCTGCTATGGGTGCAGACATAGTGCGAAAGTATGCTTGTAAAATGGGAAAAGTGCCTATTATCGTTAATAGACACTATAACATTCCGTCTTTTATTGATGAGCATAGCTTAGTAATACTATCTTCGTACTCAGGTAATACTGAAGAGACACTTTCCGCTGCTGAATTTGCCCTTTCTCAAAAAGCAGTTATTCTTGCTATAAGCTCAGGCGGCAGACTGCAAGAATTCGCACAAAATAACAGCCTGCTACACATACCTTTACCCGGAGGATATCCTCCTCGTGCTGCGTTAGCCTTTTCCACTATACAACAATTATATGTCCTTCGAGAATTAAAATTGATTAAAAAAGGATTTAAAAAAGAATTAGAAGAGAGCATACAGTTACTTACCCAAGTCCGTGAAGAATTTAGACAACCCACATCAGGACCAGCAAAACTAGCACAGTTTCTAAAAGATAAAATTCCTGTTATCTATGCATCAGAAGAGTTAGAAGCGGTAGCTATTCGCATGAGGCAACAAATTAACGAAAACGCAAAACAACTCTGCTGGCACCATATATTCCCTGAAATGAACCATAATGAACTAGTCGGATGGCGATTTCCTGACCACTTGACTAAACATATAGCAGTACTTATCCTTCACTGCTCTTTTGACCATATACGTGTCCAAGCTCGTTATGACATTTGTAAACCAATATTCAAAAAATACACACAAGAAGTATATGATATTATGGCACAGGGTAAAAGTATGTTAGCACAAGTATTTTACCTCATTCATTTTAGTGACTGGCTTTCTTATTTTTTAGCCAAAGAGAACAAAATAGAACCTACTCCTGTTGAAGTAATAGATTACCTAAAAAGTTCGTTAGAAAAGCTATAATTTTACATTATGGAAGCTTTACAAAACCTTAGTGTCAGCATGTATTTAGTAATAGTATCTTGGGTGTTTGGTATAAGTGTGGTATTTATATTCTTGTGGGCATTGCTCAGCAAACAGTTCAAAAACACTAATGAAATGAACCACAGAATTCTAGACTTCGATGAACGTGAATACGAAGGACACGATCCCATCTCACCTCTTAACCAAAAAGAAAAACTTAACTAAAAATATCACTAACAACATAAAAACTAAGGTACTATGAACAGATATCCCTACAGGCTATCTTGTTTTATTCTTGTCTTTTCTGTTCTAATTGCTTGTAGTCCAAAAAATAAAACTAAAAAAGTCAATGTACAGTACTTGCTAAAAAGCTGGCGCATGGCAGAGCTCGTAATAGGAAATGAATATCAGCCCATTAACCCTTTTGTAACTATAACCTTTACAGAGCAAGGAAAGTGGATTACCAATGAAAAAGGTAGAACTCAGGAGGGACGTTGGGAAATTAATGAGTATGAAGGAACTTTAACCTTACAAAACCAGCAAACTTCTACTATATTGCATCTGAGTGATACCTTATTAGTTCTCAAAAGCAAAGCTACTAATGGACAAAATGTAAGAGTGAGCTATGTCCCTGACCACGATAAAGATTACGACTTTTGGAGAAAAAAAAGTAAAAGACCATGACTCTAAATACTATCCCTGTTACTATTTTTTTAGTGTTGGCAAATATCCTTCTATCTATGTATGCTTGGAATAATCGTTCAGTTTTTGATAGATGGATGCTTCATCCTTACTCTTTTCAACGCAAAAAAACTTATTTCACTTTATTTACTTCTGCTTTTATTCATGCGGATACGGTCCATTTAGCCATGAACATGTTTGTTTTATTTTCTTTTGGACGCTATGTGGAAGCAGACTTGTCTTCTTTATACTATGGAATTTTGTATCTGTTAGGTATTGTATTTTCTGCGATACCTTCTTTAATAAAGTACAAGAATAGTCAGCATTATTATACTTTGGGGGCTTCGGGTGCTGTGTCTGCGGTGGTATTTGCGTTTATTATATTGTATCCTTTTGCGAAGTTAAGTTTATTTCTTTTACCCATAAGCATACCTGCTATTCTTTTTGGTGTTTTGTACATAGTTTTTTCTATTTATGCGCAGCGCCGTGCTATGGATAATCTTAACCATGATGCACACATTGCAGGGGCATTAACGGGAGTAGGTTTTATCATTTTACTCAAACCGTATTCTATCACTTTTTTGATGCACACTTTCGGAATAGGGTTGTAAGTAATTGTATTTTCTCAAAGTACATTTATTTACTCTAATAATGAGATTTATTTTTTGGGCGTGTCCCTCGCTAATGCTCGGGTCGGCGTGCTGCGGGCTGCGCTATCGCTGCGGTGCTTCGCTTCGCTACGCACTGCTTACGCACCCTCCGCATGCCTCACGCAAACAGTATTTTGATGTTTTACCTGGTTTTTAAGTATATGCCTGCTTTACCTTGTTTAAGGTTGACTATCAAATACTTACAAGGTTAAAGTTTTTTATCTTGTTTGAACTATGTTCGCTTTATCTTGTTTTACATTGATTTTCAAGTACGTACAAGATTTAACCTTGAATACATGGACTTCTCATAACACTTTAACCCCATACCTCCGTGTTTTATTTTATTTCCTATTGATATTCAATGATTTGCAAGGTTAAAATATATTTTTACTTTGTTTAATGTTCATTTTCAGGTGCTTACAAGGTTAAAGTTTGAATAAATGGACTTATTTTGATAGCCGCATGCGTGAGGCATGCGAAGGGCAAGCCGTCAGGCTTGGTGCGAAGCCCCTCGCCCACTCTTTCACTCTTGCCCAGGGGGTGGGGCGCAGCACCGTTAGCCCGTAGCACGCCGACCTTGCTTGCATGAGCGCAGCGAAACG
>JANWVE010000068.1 GCA_025057675.1 Bacteroidia bacterium | reverse complement strand
CCTGAGCCAGGATCAAACTCTCCATTGTAAAATATAAAAATAATCTAAATACGCTCTCTTAACCTCGTGTGCTGACCCTATCTCTCAAAGAACTAAAACCAAAAAACCTACCTAACTACCTCAACCCCCACTCTACCCCTACTACTAACTTACCTTACCTACACCTACTCTAATCAACTACAACTAAAATCGGTTCTTGGTTTTGGGACTGCAAAGATATAACAAGCTAACTACCTATGTCAAGAAAAATTTTTAACTAAAACCATAAAAAACTGTAAATCAAGAAGAAAAAATTAAAAAATTACCTAATTAACACACTTATGCTTTATCTACAAAGCCTCAACTATGACCATTTATCTCTTTATGCATACTCCAACCCCTATTCCATTGCTAAAATAAAACCCAAAAGATTTAATCTTGTTTAACATTCGTTTTTTGAGACACTCGCAAGATTAAACTTTGTATAAGTGGGCTTAGTTTACTTGCCGCTTGCGTGAGGCATGCGGAGGGTGCGTGAGCAGTGCGTAGCGTAAGCGAAGCACCGAAGCGTCAGCGTAGCCCGTAGCACGCCGACCTTATGGGCATACGCGCAGCGTAATGCCCACAAGGACACGCCCAAAAAAAACTATCTTATCAAAAATCTGTTACATATAGGTTTTTTTGAGTTCTTGGTATGTATGTAGAGGAGGATAACAAGCATAATTAGTACAGTAATACAAAGTATCTTTGTCCTCAAATCCTTTTTTATGATGTAAAAGTGCAATTCTATCTGACTCAGGATTACCTGCACATATTATGTTTGGATGATAATCTTTCCAAAGTATGTTAATTTCTCCGTTATACATCTTTCCAAAGTACGCAATTTCATGCATACCATAAACCATATTCGTCATAAGAGTAGCCCATTTGCCAAATGCTGTGGGATATTGCATTACTGCATTTTTGATTTGTGCTAACATACTACGGGATATGTTTTTGTACTTAGGTTCATTAAGCAATGTGCCCAAGCGCAGTAAATTATGCGCCATTGTAGAGTTTGCTGATGGAGTAGCATTATCATAAAATTCTTTTTGTCTAAATAAAATATCCGTTTGGTCTGATGAGGTGTAATAAAATGTATTATTGGAGGGGTCGAAAAAATGAGTAAAAGTATGTTCTAATAAATCTACTGCTTTGAATAGATAGAATTCCTTAAAGGTAGTTTCGTACACGTCAATTAAGGCTTCTATTAAGTAAGAATAATCTTCTAGTGTAGCCAGTATTTTTGCTTCGCCATTTTTGAATGTTCTGTACAAAGTGTTTCCTTTGCAGTAACGTGTGCATAAGAATTCAGCGTTTTTAATCATCATATTGTAGTAATCAGGGTTCAAGGTGAGTCTATACACACGAGAGATAGCCGATAGCATAAGTGCGTTCCAATTGAGTAGTATCTTATCATCTAAACCAGGTTTAACTCTTTTTTCTCTATGTTCAAATAGAGTTTGCTTAGCTTTTTTGAGAATCTCTTGCCATTCTTGGTGCTCTAAAGCATGTTTTTCCGCGAACTGTTCGTCAGAGTATCTGCGAAATAGGACATTATTACCATGTTCCCAGTTACCTTCGGGAAGGAGGTAAAAGTAATCTGTAATGAGTTCAAATTCATTAGGTAGTAGAGATTTGACTTCATCGTATTGCCAAACAAAATATTTACCTTCTATACCTTCTGAGTCTGCGTCTTGTGCGGCGTAGAACCCCCCTTCTGTATTAGTCATTTCGCGTTGGATATAGTTCATGGTTTCAGTTATGACTTGGAGATATTCAGGTTTATGAGTACATTGATAACCTTCGCAATATGCTTTGAGTAGTAGGGCATTATCGTACAGCATTTTTTCAAAATGAGGCACATGCCATTGATTATCTGTGGAATAGCGAGAGAAGCCTCCGCCTATCGCATCGTAGATTCCTCCCATCATCATTTTATCTAAGCTTAGTACAGCATGGTTTATAGCCGCTTTACTCTTTTTGAAATGATAGTAACGAAGTAAAAATTTGATGCTTTGTACGCTGGGGAATTTAGGTGCATTGCCGAAGCCGCCATGCTGTGTGTCAAAACGCTTTTGGAGCGCAAAGAATATAGTGTCTAAGTCCGCTTCATTAAAATTTTGATGAGGTTCATTTTGTAAGAATTGTGTATCTTGGGAGATGTGTCTAAATATTTGCTCGGCTTGTTCTTCTATTTCTTTGCGCCGTTCGCGGAATACTTTAGCTACTCGTGCTAACACACTTTTCCATGAAGGTCTGTTATAATAGGGTTGTGGTGGAAAGTATGTTCCTCCATAAAAAGGTTTTAAGTCAGGGGTGAGAAAGCAGTTCAGTGGCCATCCTCCGTTTCCTGTAATGGCTTGCACGGCTTCCATATAAATTTGGTCAATATCAGGGCGCTCTTCGCGGTCTACTTTTATATTCACAAAAAACTCGTTCATGATAGCAGCCACTTCGGGGTCTTCAAAGGACTCTCGTTCCATGACGTGGCACCAGTGGCATGCGGAGTAGCCTATGCTCAATAGTATTGGTTTATCTTCTTGTTTAGCTTTATTTAGTGCTTCTTCTCCCCAAGGATACCAATCTACGGGGTTATGAGCATGTTGTAGTAAATAAGGGCTAGTCTCATGTATTAGGCGATTAGTGTGCATATAGCTAAGTAAAAATAAATCCGTGCAAAAAGTTCAAGATGCATAAAATTAAGGTATTTTAATGAGGGTTAACCTTGAATATGGTTTCGCAAAAATTGAGACGAGTAACAACTAATCAGTTTTATTTTTTTATATTAAGCCTATTTGTTTTTTACGCAGAGATTTGAAGATTAAGGTTTAATTTTTTGGGGCGTGACCTTGCCCACGTCTTGCTTTGCTCGTGTGGGCAAGGTCGGCGTGCTACGGGCTAACGGTGCTGCGCCCCACCCGCCCACCCCCTGGGCAAGAGTAAGAGTGTGGGCGAGGGGCTTCGCACCAAGCCTGACGGCTTGCCCTCCGCATGCCTCACGCAAGCAGCAAATATACTGATCTCATTTATTTAAGACTTAATCTTGTAAGTACTTGAAAATGAATACTAAACAAAGTAAAAATCAACTTTAACCTTGTGTATTACTCAAAATCAATTGAAAATAAAGTAAAACTTCGGCGTTCAGGGTTAAAGGAGCAGAGTAAGTCCATGTGTTCAAGGTTTAACCTTGTAAGTACTTGAAAGCGAGTACCAAACAAGATAAAAACAAGTACAGTTCAAATAAGGTAAAAAATTTTTTACCTTGTAAGTGTTTGATAATTAACAATCAACGAGGTAAAGCAAAGGTAGGTCTAAAAACAAGGTAAAACATCTAAAAGCATCTTGCGTGAGGCATGCGGAGGGCGTGCGTCAGCACGGTGCGGAGCTTTAGCAAAGCACCGAAGCGATAGCATAGCCCGCAGCACGCCGACCCGAGCGTAGCGAGGGACACGCCCAAAAAAGTAAAACCATTTATCAAAATCTACCATTTGACATATTTTCTTCTATCGCCGTTTGCGATTGAAGTCTTGAATTAGTTGTAATAACGGTTGGTAAGAACGAAGCTGAGGAAATATATTAAAGACCTCTATATGCTTAGAAAAGTCTAATTCTAATCCCCAAAGAAAGTACTTATCTCCCTCCTGTGGGCGAATGATAGAATACAAATATGCCGCTAATCTATAATAAAGCGAAGCTTCATAAACGTTCTCTTCAATACCCTTTTTAAGCACACTTACCGCTTCCTCAAATTCTTTTTGCTCATACAAGCATGCTGAAAAATCCAGCCATATATCAATAGCATCAGGAAATTTCTTTAAAGCATCCCTATAAGTTTGATAAGCATCCTTAAAGTATCCTGCTCGATATTTAGTATTTGCCAAAGCAAGCATATAGTCAGGGTCATACGGACTAATAGTATATGCTTTCTCAAAATAAAACATCGCCATATCAAAATTTTGGTAGTGTTCCGCACATACCCCAAGTCCAAACCAAGCCTCATGATATTGTGGATGTATTTTTACAGTTTCTAAATAATATTCTCTTGCCTTTTGGTAAAAGCCCATGTAAAGATAGCACTCGGCTAAACTATATCCCACTTCATAATGACTTTTATCCAGATCAAAAGCAATCTTCAAGTGTTCTATTGCTTTATTATATGCTTCAAAACGAATGTATATGTTGGCTATACTTATATGAGCATTGACATGGGACTCTTGTAGAGTAATTGCGAAATGATAAGCTTGTAAAGCATCCAAATAAAATCCTGCGCTTTCATATAAAACAGCTAGTGTGTACCAACCCTTCAAAGAATAAGGCTGTTCTTGTACTATTTTTTTGTATTTATCTAATCCTTTACTAAGTTGTTTAGTTCTACTGTAACATTCTATCAGCATATCTGCGTACTCTGTATCTATCTCATCGGTCAGTTGTATGAACTTTTCTAAGTAGGTTATAGCTTCTGTGTACCTCAAGCCCTCTTTATGAATCAGTGCTAATAAAAGGTAGTTTTCTAAGTAGTCAGGGGCGTAGTTCATACTTTTGTGAAGGAGTTCTATACCTCTTTGGTAGTCTCCTTTAAGTATGTATGCATACCCTAATTTATGAAGTATTTCAGCGTCATCAGGTTGTAATTGATATGCTTTGTAAATATACTCAAAAGGGATTTTCCAGTTAGCGTCAAACCCTTTTTCTTTTTCTTTTTGTAGCAGAGCATAGCCGTAGTTGGCTAAGGTACTTGCATGATAAGGGTATAAATGTACAGCAGCAGATAAGATTTCAATAGCCTTGTCATAATCTTGCTCATTCAGACAAAACTCAGCCATGTTCTCTATGAGATCTAAGTCATAGATATCCTTTTCAGCATTGAATTTTGCTATACGTTTTCTGATATATTCTTCATCAAACTCAAAAAAATCTTCTGAACGGTTATCCATAAGTTTGATTACCTAAACTACAAACATAAAGATACAACATATTTTTTATGCTCGCAAGATTATTTTTCTTAGACATGATAGAGTGGGTAAATTAGTCTTTTATATTAAGGATTTTTACAGGTAAATACAGATGGCAGGTTAAAGTTGAATCATTTATATTAAGTCTAAGAAATAATTTCATTTTTGGGCGTGTCCCTTCGCTGCGCTTCGGGTCGGGCTACTGCGCACTACGCTCACGCTCGGTGCTACGCTGCGCTGCGCACTGCCTGACGGCATGCTCCGTATCCCTCACGCAAGCAGCTTTTTGATGTTTTACCTCATTTTTAGACACAGATTAGCTTTACCTTGTTTAACATTGATTATCAAATACTTACAAGGTTAAAATTTTTACTTTATTTCAAGTAGTGTTATTTTACCTTGTTTTACATTCATTTTCAAGCATATACAAAGTTAAACCTTGAATGCATGGACTTTTTGCAACCCTTTAACTCTGATTCCCAAAATTTTACTTTATTTTGAACTGATTTTCAGTAATTTACAAGGTCAGAATATATTTTTACCTTATTTAGTATTCATTTTCAGGTACTTACAGGATAAAAATTTGAATAAATAGCGCTTGCCGACCTGCCAAGGTTCTTGCGTGAGGCATGCGGAGGGCGTGCGTTAGCACGGTGCGTAGCGTTAGCGAAGCACCGAAACGAAGTGCAGCCCGTAGCACGCCGACCTTGCCCACACGAGCGCAGCGAGACGTGGGCAAGGACACGCCCAAAAAAGTAAAATTATTTTTATTTTTTAGCCTTGATATAAAATCAATCTACCTTTCTGTAAATATAAGTTACTCCAACTAAACCCATGCAAAACAGGTATTTGTGTATGTCCCTAATCTCTATTATTTTTGAACCATGATACCTGCTAAACTCATTGCCGAATACTTTTATGAGTTCAAAAAAGTATCTTTCCAAGGAATCGGTACATTAGAACGCAAACATATCCCCGCAAAAGTGGATATGGCAGACAAAGTGCTTGTTCCTCCTAAAGTTTATATTGAGTTTAGCAAAGAAGTTTCAAATACTAACGAGTTTATACGCTACCTTTGTGTAACCCAAAATATCACAGAAAAAGAAGCACAATTAAAAGTAGAGCAGTTTGTAACTCAGCTCAAAACAATATTAGAAAGCAAGCAAGAATATGTACTAGATAAACTGGGTAAGTTTAAGTATAACCCTAAATCCCAAGAAATTACTTTTGAGCAAAGTCCCGACGCTTTTGAGGATAATCCTTTTTATTTTGGATTAGGAGAAGCTCATTTCCTACCCACAACAAATAGCACATTAAAACCAGCTGAAAAAAGCAAACAACAGAACTTACACACAGACATACAAAAAGTAGGTAGTAACTTCAAAAAAGACAATACACAAGTTTCAAAAATAACCGCCCAAGAGTTAAAAAAGAGCTTAGAAGCAATCGAAAAAGAAGAAAATAAAAAACAAACCCCTCAAAGCAAAAAAAGAGTGTTCATTCTAAGTATAGCCACAACTATTTTTACTTTCTTTATCACATTAGTATTTGGGTTAAGTTATTTCTTTCCTTCGTTAGATGTTTTACATGTTTATCATCATAAAAAGAGAGACACTGTGCATATTCAAAAAAAAACGGTACTCTCAGACACTATTCAGCATATAGTTCAAGAATCTACTACACTTCAACACAAAACTGATGAAGTCAAGTCAGACACTCACTCCACCCATAATGCACCTACTCATTCCAGTATTGTTAATGAGGCATCTAGTCAAACAAGAGGGTCTTATTACATTGTTGTAGCTTCTTTTACAAGCGTAGATTTAGCCCAGCAACACCTTGAAAAATGGAAAAGCAAAGGATTTAACGCTAATTTACTCACTTCACCACAAAATAACAGATATCGTTTATCCATATCGCAGTGCGATAACGAACAAGAAGCATTAAACCGTTTGAGCGAATTAAAATCTAAAACAGGAAAGTCTGACCTATGGATTTTATACCAATAAAAAGGATATTTTTTATCTTGTTTTTGTGGATAGAGGTTATTTATAGTGCGTATTCATGGGGTTTTTGGGCGCATCAACGCATTAACCGTTTAGCAGTTTTTACTCTGCCGTCTGAAATGATTCCTTTCTACAAAGCGCATATTGAGTTTATTACGGAACACGCTACAGACCCCGACAGCCGTAGGTATGCGGTTAATTACGAAGCCCCACGCCATTTTATTGATATTGATCATTATGGCAAATATCCTTTTTTGAATGTTCCTCGCCGTTGGGAGGATGCCAAAGCCCTTTATACAGAGGACACCTTGCTAACCTACGGAATTGTGCCTTGGCATATTCAAGTGAGTCTATCACAACTTACAAAGGCTTTTGAGCAAAAAGACCTTGAAAAAATTCTCAAATACAGTGCAGAGTTAGGACACTACGTAGGCGATGCCCACGTTCCTTTACATACCACAGAGAACTATAACGGACAGCTTACAGGTCAAAAAGGAATACATGGTTTTTGGGAGTCACGCCTACCCGAACTTTTTGGTGAAAAGTATAATTTCTTTGTAGGTAAAGCGTATTTTATTCAGAATCCGTTAGAAGAGGCTTGGAACACTGTGTTAGAGTCTCATGCAGCTTTAGATAGCGTCCTTTCTTTTGAAAGAGAGCTTACTAAAATCTTCCCACCTGATAAAAAATATAGTTTTGAGAATCGTAACGGAATTTTAGTCAAAGTATATTCAGAAGCTTTTTCTAGGGAGTATCATAATCGTTTGAATGGGCAGGTAGAACGGCGTATGCGCAAAGCTATTTTACGGATAGGCTCATTTTGGCGGACGGCATGGGAACGCGCAGGTAAACCTGATCTGACTGAGTTAGCTAAGAAAAAGTTATCTCCTGCGCAGCTTAAAGCGATTGAGGAAGAGCAGGCTACTTGGAGAAAAAATGCGCAAAATCCGAACCCAAAAGATAGAGAAAGTACAGTTATTCAACTAATAGGCAAGGTAGATTATCCTGCACATCAACATCAATGCTGTGTGGTAGAGCATCATCAAAGTAGGGTAAAACTTGGGAGAACAGAGGAGAGTAGTTTTTTTTGCAAGATATTGCTTGTTTTAATATTTTGGATATACTACCTAATCTTTTGACGAGATACAGTTGATATTTTTTATACTTTACTTGGGCATTTCCTTGTGAGGATGAGCATCAGCGAAGCGCAGGCAAGAACACACCCAAAATAAACCTCATTCAATCATTACAAAAGATCCCCAATAGTACGGCTCTTTATACTGCTTACGTATCTCTTTTTGTGCCATTTCAAAAGCTTTGCGTTTAGGCATTCCATTTTTCTGCCAATTTTCATAGAACTTGGTCATGAGCAGCTGGGTGGCTTCATCATTTACTTTCCACAAACTCATGATAATATTTTGCGCCCCCGCAACCTTAAACGCCCGCTGTAAACCATACACTCCATCCCTACCTGCTTGCCCTAATCCTGTTTCACAAGCACTCAATACCACCAACTCTGTGCTGTCTAGCTCCATGTTCATAACCTCAAAAGCAGTCAATTTACCATCTTCTTTGTCAAAAGGACGTATATCCATTCTATCATAATCTTCAACGCCTGCTAGTAAAAGTCCTGCATTTAACATGGCTTGCATACTTGTCTGGTACTTACTTTTCTTGAAATAGCCATGTGTAGCAATATGCAAAACACGCGGATTTTTTGTGGCTCTGATGTACTCTTCAGTAGCATCTATGCCCGTAATAGTAGTTGCGTTAGGTAAAAGTGTGGAAATCTGTTTTACTTCATTCTCAGCCCCTTTTAATTGACTCAAACCTTTAATCGTTTGCTGTTCTGCTGGCTTTTCGTTGTTTTTAGTGTCTATCCCAAGATTAAACTGCGGATTTCCTACTAGATAACTACTCTTCGTGGTATATACGCGTCGGTTAAGAATATCTCTAGTGCTGGTTACATTAACAACTTGAGTTTCATCAAAAACATAGTTTTTGGTCGCAGAATTGTACAAAGTAGATAAATTAACCTGCTGATATACCCCATCAGGTGAGAGAAAAACTGTTTTTACTTCTTTAATCTTTTGAGCAATGGGTTTCCAAAAAGCATTGTAAGTTTCCCAATCTTGTATTTTGTTGACTATAGCTCGCCTATAATAAATGAAGTACTCATTTTCTAGTTTGTTACCATTTTCCAATACAACCACCTCAGGAACACGACTTGATTTTTTGATAATCAACGCCATATAAACTACACTATCCTTAGGATTAAATTTATTCTTTGAAAGGTCAATACGAATTATCTCAACAGCGGCTTGACGTTTTTTAAGCGCATTTTGAATATCCTTCCAAGTTATGTTTTGGGGGGTGAAAGTAGTGGCAAACTCCTCACTTTTTAAGGCCAGTTCTTTTTCTAACTCATTACATCGGTTAGATAGACTATCTAAGTCAAGCCTCTTATTTTTTCTTTCTGAAATACTTAAACTTTGAGCATTAACATACCTATCTTTAGTTAGTTTCCATTCTGAGTAAAGTTTTTTAATCTCTTTATCTTCACTTCTCAAAATACGGTTTTTTATTTTTTCTGTGCTTTGAAATATAAGCCCCTTGGTTTTAAGAATAAGGTTGTAGCTATCCGACGCAATAGCATGATTTTGTTTATATCTTTCTAATACAAAAGATTGAAAATCGTGAAAATAATTATCAATATTTGCTTGTATGTACTGCTCCTTTTCATTTTCAGATAAGGTTTTGAAGTTTCTTTCAATCTCTTCAAATTTAATACGTAGGACCTCCCCAAATAAAGACTGAGCCTCGTCTTGTTTGCCTTGATTTTGATACAAAATGGCTAAGTGGTTACAAAATAACGCATAATCAGGGTGATTTTTACCTAACACCTCTTCACAAATACGCTGAGCTTCTTTGAGTAGAGCCTCTGCTTGGGTATATTTTCCTTGTACTTGGTATAATATCCCTAAGTTTTTACAAGATGCGGCATATTGTTGGTGTTTAGAACCTACTATTTTAGAAATAAGTTTTTTTGCCTCTATAAATAAACACTCAGCCTCATCATACTTTGATTGTAACTGGTATAGTGCAGCCAAATTATTACAGATTTTAGCATAACTAGGATGTTCATTACCCGCTGTTTTGATTACAATTTCTCTAGCTTCTTGTAAAAGTCGTTCAGATTCTTCATATTTACCCTCAAACTGACAAAGTGAGGCTAAATTACTGCAAGTGCGGGCATATTCAATATGTTTTCTATCGTATAATTTTGTATAAACTTCTAATGCTTCTCTGTACAAACTCTTAGCTTTGTCATAATTACCCTGAGCTTTGTGTAAAACAGCCAAATTATTACAATACGCAGCATAATCTGGATTTTCTCTACCTACTACTTTTAATTGAATTTGCTGTGCTTCTCTAAGCAGTAGCTCAGCTGAAGCGTATTCTCCCTTTGCTTGATATAGTGTAGCCAAATTATTGCAGGATTTTGCATATTCATGATGAAGTTTTCCTAGTATTGTTGCATTGATTTCTTTAACTTCTTTTAATAATCTTTCTGCTTCTGAATAGTTCCCTTGGAGTTGATGTAGTAAAGCTAAGTTATTGGTATACTTAGCGTAATCAGGGTGATTTTTCCCATGAATTATCGCACAAACTTCTCTAGCTTCGTTTGAAAATGATATCGCTTCATTATATCTACCCAGATCTTGATATAACGAGGATAAATTATTGCAGGAAGTAGCGTAGCTTGGGTGCTTTTTACCTAATCTCTGCTCACGAATTCTCTTAGACTCTTGAAAAAGAGTCTCAGCTTTCTCGTATTTACCTTGTTCTTGATATAAACCTGCCAAATTATCACAAATAGAAGCATAGCTTGGGTGAGCTTTACCAAACACCTTTTCACGAATTTCCTTAACTTCTTTGTAAAGAGACTCAGCTTTATCGTATTTACTCTGTTCCTTGTACAACGAAGCTAAATTCATACAAGAAATAGCGTACTCAGGGTGTTCCTTGCCATATATCTTTACGTCAATCTCTTGGGCTTCTATATATAACCGTTCTGCTTGTGCGTATTTACCTTGAGTTTGGTATAGTGCGGCTAAGTTATTACATGAGCCGGCGTACCTCGCGTAATCATTTTGTTTTGTCCAGGCGCTATCTTTTTTCGCAAACATAATGCTTTTCTCATACTGACCCATGTAAAAAGTATTCTCTACCTGTCTGTTTAGTATGTTACTGTAACAAGTATCTTTTGTCATAACCTGCGCTTCGTATAATTCTAAAGCTTTGTTACACCATTCAAAAGATTTTTGATATTCATGATTGTTTTGATATATCAAGCAGCTGTCGTACGCAGTTTTCCACGTTTGAGAAAAACTCAACAACAAAGTATGGATAGTTAAAATAGAATAAATTAACGTTCTCATGCTTAGAGCGCGTAAACCACTTAATAATAATAAAAGTGCCTTCAGCCGCAAGTTTTTTTATATTTTATGTGTTTTCGGATATGATTCACATTTTACTTGTAGGTAGTGATATTTTGGGCGTGTCCTTGCTTGCCTTTCGCTGCGCTCATGCAAGCAAGGTCGGCGTGCTACGGGCTACGCTGACGCTTCGGTGCTGCGCTGCGCTCCGCACTGCTCACGCACCCTCCGCATGCCTCACGCAGCAGCCTTTGGATGTTTTACCTCATTTTCATACATATCCTTGCTTTACCTTGTTTGATATTGATTATCAATAATTTACAAGGTTAAAAATTTTTACCTTGTTTGAAGTGCCGTTATTTTATCTTTTTTGTACTTATTATCAAGCGCTTGCAAGTTTAAACCTTGAATGGATGCACTTTTTATATTCCTCTGACCCTGAATATTCCTGAATATTCAAGTTTTACTTTATTTTCAATTGATTTTCAAGGATGTACAAGGTTAAACTTTGTTTTTATCTTTTTTAACATTGATTTTCAATTACTTACAAGATAATATTTTGAATAAATAGCCTCTGCGTACCTGCAAAGGTTTTTGCGTGAGGCATGCGGAGGGCAAGCCGTGAGGCTTGGTGCGAAGCCCCTCGCCCACGCTTTTACTCTTGCCCAGGGGTGCAGCACCGAAGCGATAGCGCAGCCCGCAGCACGCCGACCCGAGCGCAGCGAGGGACACGCCCAAAAAAACAAAATGTAATTTATCCACTCATTTTTCAGACTGTAATAAAGGTAGACCCTTGCCCATAACCAAGACACAAAAAAACTCTGTACCTTTGCACCATGATTACTACATCAGGTGTTACCTTGCGATACGGAAAGCGTACTTTGTTTGAAGAAGTTACCATAAAATTTGTACCTGGTAATTGCTACGGCTTAATTGGTGCAAATGGCGCAGGTAAATCCACTTTCTTGAAAATTCTATCAGGTGAGATAGAACCTCAACAAGGTAAAGTGGAAATAGATAAAAACGCACGTATGTCTGTACTCAAACAAAATCACTTTGAATTTGATGAAAAAATAGTTATTGAAACGGTTATTATGGGTAATAAACGATTGTATCAGGTGATGAAAGAGAAAGAAGCTATTTACAGTAAAACAGATTTTACAGAGGAGGACGGACTTCGTGCTTCTGAATTAGAAGCAGAATTTGCAGAGATGAACGGATGGGAAGCCGAAGCCGAAGCAGCCACCCTACTCAATAATCTGGGCATACCTGTAGAATTGCATCATAAACAACTCAAAGAACTAAATGAAAATGAAAAAGTACGTGTGCTTTTAGCCCAAGCCTTATTTGGTAACCCTGATATACTGCTGATGGACGAGCCTACTAATGGACTAGATTTAGAAACGGTTACCTGGTTAGAAAATTTTTTAGCAGATTTCAAGAATCTTGCTATTGTTGTATCTCACGATCGGCATTTTTTGGATGCTGTCTGCACTCATATTGCTGACATTGACTTTGGTAAAATACAACTTTACACGGGTAATTATTCCTTTTGGTATCAAGCAAGCCAATTAGCCTTGAAACAGCGCCAAGAACAAAACAAAAAAGCAGAAGAAAAAAAGAAAGAATTAGAGGAGTTTATTGCTCGTTTTAGTGCTAATGTGGCTAAATCTCGGCAGGCTACCGCCCGTAAAAAGATGATCGAAAAACTCAACATTGAAGAGATAAAACCCTCTAACCGTAGATATCCTTATGTTGCCTTTAAACCTGAACGCGAGCTGGGTGATCAAGTCTTAGAAATAGAAAACTTAAGTGCTACCCACTCAGATGGATACTACTTCAAAGAGGTTACCCTAAAACTAACCCGAAAAGATAAAGTAGCCGTACTGAGCAAAGATAGCTTAGCTATCACTACTTTTTTTAACATCCTTTCAGGAAAGCAGCCACCTGCTTCGGGTACGTATAAATGGGGTATTACAACAAACGTGGGCTACTTTCCACAGGATAACAGCAAATACTTTTCTAACCCAGACCTTAACCTTGTAGATTGGCTGCGACAATACTCTACTGAAAAAGATGAAACTTTTATTCGTAGTTTTTTGGGTAGAATGTTATTCTCAGGTGAGGAGGGTTTGAAGAAGTCTACTGTTTTATCAGGGGGAGAGAGGGTGCGTTGTATGCTCTCTAAACTAATGTTACAAAATCCTAATGTTCTCATTTTGGATAATCCTACTAATCACCTGGATATGGAGTCAATTATATCTCTCAATAATGGCTTAAAGGATTTTGAAGGCGTATTATTGTTGAGTTCTCATGACCACGAACTGCTGCAAACAGTGTGTAATAGAGTCATAGAGATCACTCCCAATGGCATATTAGATAAACTTATGACTTTGGATGAGTATTTAGAAAGTGAAGTAGTTAGAGAGCAAAGAAATATGTTGTATGGCACGGTAACGATATAAATGTACCACTATATCAGCCGTTGTAATAGAATAGGAAGAGATACAATTTTTTGATGAGTGAGATTTTATTTTTTTGGCGTGTCCTTGCCCACGTCTCGCTGCGCTCGTGTGGGCAAGGTCGGCGTGCTACGGGCTGCACTTCGTTTCGGTGC
>JANWVE010000067.1 GCA_025057675.1 Bacteroidia bacterium | reverse complement strand
CCCGCAGCACCGTTAGCCCGTAGCACGCCGACCTTGTGGGCATACGCGCAGCGTAACGCCCACAAGGACACGCCCAAGAAATATCAAATGCTAATTACTTCTTTAACTTTGCTTTTTTGTAATCCATCCTCCGCCAATGAGGTCTTCATTTTCATAAAATACCGCTGACTGCCCTGGAGTAATGGCGCGCACAGGTTCGTTAAAAACTATCTTTACGTTCTTAGAGTCCAATGGGTATAAATAGCTATTCGTACCTTCATCTTTGTAGCGAATTTTAGTACATACAGGAATTGCTTGTGAAACGTGGTCATACTTCATCCAGTTTACATCTTTGACCCACATTTCTGTGCTTAACAAAGCCTCATCTTTACCCAATACTACGGTGTTTGTTTCAGGAATGATATTGACCACATACACAGGGTATCCTAACGCAATCTCTAACCCTCTTCTTTGTCCAATAGTATAAAAAGGATAACCCTTGTGTTTGCCCACAATTGTACCATCCGTAAGTATAAAATCTCCCCCTGATATTGTTTTTTCTAAGTCAGGTACCTTGAATTTTAGAAATTCTCGGTAGTCATTATCAGGAACAAAGCATATTTCATAGCTCTCAGATTTTTTGAACAAATCTTGAAAGCCCATTTCTAATGCCATTTGTTTAATCTCTGTTTTATGGTACTTGCCTAAGGGAAATAAGCTTCTTTCTAAGCTTTCTTGGCTAAGTCCCCACAATACATAAGATTGATCTTTACGATTATCTATACCTTTTTTGATATAGTATCTTTGGTTATGTATGGACACTTGTGCGTAATGTCCCGTAGCAATATACTGACAATCTAGTTTATCTGCTTTTTTGAGCAGTGCTTCCCACTTGATGTGGGTATTACACAGCACACAGGGGTTGGGTGTTCGCCCTGCAAGGTACTCATCTACAAAATTCTTAATTACATAATCTCCGAATTCATCACGTATATCAATAATGTAATGTGGGAAGCCGAGAGATACCGCTACATTTCTTGCGTCATTGATAGAGTCTAAGCTGCAGCATCCTGTTTCTTTGCTGTTACTACCTGAACTGACATAGTCCCAAGTTTTCATAGTAATCCCGATAACCTCGTAGCCTTCCTCATGAAGCATTACCGCTGCTACTGAGCTATCTACACCACCGCTCATAGCCACTAATACGCGTCCTTTTTTACTCATATCAGAATTAAAAACACAAAAGTAGACAAGTTTATGTACATGTTCGTTCCATAACAGTCCATAACAGAAGGAGCAGAGCTATATTTTTTATCTGAATAAATCACCTTGTGCTTGGGAGAGTACTATGCAAGTTAAGTTTTGTTAATTTTCAATTACTTCGAATTCTGTGCGGCGGTTATTTTGTTTACCCTCGGGGGTGTCATTAGTATCAATAGGGTCTGATTCACCAAAACCTTTAGCAACAAGTCTTTTAGGGTCTATTCCTTTTTCTTTGACTAAGTAATCTACTACGGATTGAGCGCGTCTTTGAGATAGGTCCCTATTATACTCCTCTGGCCCGTCTGAGTCTGTGTGAGAGTTGATTTGTATTTTCATATTAGGATACTCATTTAGTATAGCAGCTACTCTGTCCAGTTCTGCTTTAGACTGTGGTCGAAGGGTAGCTTTGGCATAGTCATAGAATATGTTTCGCAAAAGAACTTTGGTGCCCTGACTAAACCCTTTTAATTTAGCATTTTTTTCATAATCACGGGACTCTGTCCCCAGAGGTAGATCAAAGTTTTCAGAGTGGAATGTGTAGCCAGGTTTTTCTACCCTAAAACCGTAGTTTTTACCTGATGGCAGAGTTACCACATAATTTCCAGTGCTTGAATTTGTTTTATACTTAAATACGACATTTCCCGTTTCGTTGTCCACAATAGTTACGTCTGCTTCGAGAGGTTGTCCTGTACGTTCGTCAGTTACTATACCTAATACCCGTGTAACCGTAATTTTAGGAGGTTCAGGTTTTTTTTCAGGTTTATTTTCTACGGTAACCAGAATTTTAGGTTGAGGCATATTAATCATATATATGTCTTTATCGCCGTGATTGTCTTCTTCTCTAGCAGAGGAGTAATAAGCGCGTTTTTTGTCAAAGTTAATAACAAAATATACGTCATCAGATGCTGTGTTGATAGGATAACCTATATTAGTAGGTTTGTTCCAAGACCCATCAGGGTTGCGTGTAGCATAAAATATATCGTAGCCTCCCATACTATTATGCCCGCGTGAGCTAAAATATAAAGTTACTCCATCATAGTGAATAAAAGGTGCTTCTTCATCAAACTCAGTATTGATATTAGGTCCTAAGTTTTGAATGTTGCCCCATTTACCATCGGGTTGTTTTTTAGCTACATAAATGTCTAAACCTCCATATCCGCCTGGTTTATCTGAGGTAAAGAATAGTTCATTTCCATCGGCGGATATAGCACAGTGGGTTTCCCAGTGCTTAGTGTTTATTTCTTTGAGTGGCTGGGGTTTAGACCAGTCATTTCCGTTTAAGGTGCAGTAGTATAAATCTCTTTCGTCGTAGATAAAAAGCGTGCTACCATCTAAAGAGATGCTCACCGCAGATTCGTTTTTATGAGAAGCATTTATACTTTTACCAATATTTTTAGCAGGCTTCCACTGACCAGTTTTCGGATCTTTATCGGCATAGAAAATTTCCTCGTAGTGATGCCCTGTATAAGGGTCTTTTTCTCCTTCACGGCGAGTAGTAAAGAATATTCGCCTTTCGTCTGCGGTCAGAGCGGGTACATAGTCAGGGAATTTACCATTGATATTAGGTCCGAGATTTATAATTTCTACATCTAAGGGATTGAGTACTAATTGTTTTCCGTTTTCACACTGGTTAATCAAAAGTTGTATTTTTTCAGAATTGATGTATCTTTCTTTGTCCTTGATACGTGTGTTGTAAGCATTATGAACTCTTTTATTATTAAGTGCTTGCTTGTAGTATTTAATTGCTTCATCAAAACGATTGTTGAGGTGCATACCTCTGCCTAATAGATAAATAAGTTCTTCTTCACCGTCAGGCTTTATTTTATAGGCTTGTTCAAAGTACTTAAGACATTCTTGCGGTTTTACGCCACGTTCATGACATAGCCCTGCCCAGAAGTTAGCCTCAAAAGAGTTAGGATTTGCCCTTACAGCTAGCTCAAAGTGATATGCTGCTTCATCAAATAAGTCATTGTAATAAGCCGTTTCTCCGTCTTTCATGTGTTTATGGAAGTCTTTTTTAGCGGCAGCTGCTTGTCCATAAAGATTGACGTGGAGCAGCGTAAATGTCAAAAGCCATAGTAGTACAAATGCTTTCATAATATTCTTTTGCAAATTTAGGTATTTTTTTGGATTATACAAAAGATGCGGTAGTCCATTTAATTTTTTAGGGTTATGGTTAGTCTTATGATTTTTTGCTAAATATATACTGTTTTTGGGCGTGTCCTTGCGGGCGTTTCACTTTGCTCATGCCCGCAAGGTCGGCGTGCTACGGGCTAACGGTGCTACGCCCCACCCGCCCACCCCCTGGTTATGGGGTTAAGGGCGTGTACAAGGGGCTTCGCACCAAGCCTAACGGCTTGCCCTCCGCATGCCTCACGCAAATGGTCAGCATACCAATTTTGCTTATTTAAACTTAATCTTGTAAGTAACTGACAATGAACATCAAACAAGGTAAAAATATATTTTAATCCTGTAAAATGTTGAAGCTCAATTCAAAGTAAGGTAAAACTTCAAAAATCAAGATAAAAGGGATATAAAAAGTACATGTATTCAAGGTTGAACCTTGTAAGTACTTGAAAATGAATGTAAAACAAAGTAAAATAATAGTATTTCAAACAAAGTAAAAAATCTTAACCTTGTAAGTATTTCATAATGAGCATCAAACAAGATAAAGCGAGGATATGTATAAAAACGAGCTAAAACATCTAAAAGCAGCTTGCGTGAGGCATGCGGAGGGTGCGTGAGCAGTGCGGAGCGCAGCACAGCACCGAAGCGATAGCGCAGCCCGCAGCACGCCGACCCGAGCGAAAGCGAGGGACACGCCCAAAAAATAAATTTACTTCATCAAATTATTTACTATACCCGATTACTACTCTATTTCACATAGATATCAATTGTGAATGCAAGGAAACTATTGCAAATAAAAAATTTTGGTATTTTTGTTGATAAAGTACATTTGTATATGAAATTATTATACTTGATACTTTTGTTTTTTTGCCCATGTTACCTGCTTCTAGCACAATACTTACTTGCCGAACAAGAATTAAATAAGCTGCCAACCTACCAAAACATTGAAAGTGCCGTGAAAAAATTAGACACAGTTTATAAGTTAGATTTAAGCAACCAAAAATTAACTGCTATACCTGCAAAAATTGGACTGCTCAAAAAATTACAATTCCTAGATATAAGCGGTAACTTAATGACAGAAATCCCGCAAGAGATAGCTGGATTAAAAAATATACAAGAACTCAGAGTGAGTAGATGTCCTAACCTTAATTGGCAACAAGCATTTACGATCATTTGTCAATTATCTAACTTAGAAAAGTTGACGATTGATCACGGTAACGTAAATGAAATACCTCCTTGTGTCGTTAATTGCAAGAACTTGAAATGGTTTTATGCAGATGGAAATAAAATTAGTAAAATACCTAAAGAAATTGGATATTTATCTCAACTTAAAGTTTTAGGTTTATCCATGAATGCTATCAGTGAGCTTCCTGAAGAGATTTCTAAGCTCACAAGTTTAGAAGAACTACACCTGACCCATAATCAAATATCTACCATACCAAAGAGTATAGATAAATGTGTAAATCTTCACTTACTAATTTTAAGCGATAATAAATTAGGTCCAAGTGAAAAAGAACGCTTAAGAAATGCTCTTCCACAAGCACGAGTACAATTTTAATTGGTTGTAACTTAATCAAAGAATTACATACTGATGCATGTTCATGTTTTTATCTACCCTCGTAAATACTCAAAACGAATAAAATAAGAGAAAAACGAGTGCAGTTAAAAAAGGTAAAAAATCTTATAAGCATAAGCGTTTGATAGTGAATATCAAACAAGGTAAAACATCAAAATACTACTTGCGTGAGGCATGCGGAGGGCGTGCGTTAGCACGGTGCGAAGCCCCTCGCCTACACTTTTACCCTTGCCTAGGGGGTGGGCGGGTGGGGCGCAGCACCGTTAGCCCGTAGCACGCCGACCCGAAGCGCAGCGAGGGACACGCCCAAAAAACATACAAAAAAGATCAGCAATCAAAAATAATTTCTACCTTTAAGCAGTATGACTTGGATTACTTTGGCAGTTCTTATCCTCTGGATTGTTATTTACATCTTACTTTACACAAGCGCTTTTAGCTCCCAAAAAACAACTGTTTTTAATGCCCCTGCTTCGGTCATTATTGCTGCAAAAAATGAAAGTTTATATTTGTCAGCACATTTGCCCTCAATACTCGCACAAGATTACCACAATTTTGAGGTCATTGTAGTTGTAAACCAAACCCAGGATAATACCCTTGAACAATTATCTGCCCTTCAAAAACAATACCCCCATTTACGGTGGATGGAAATTGTAGATATTCCAAGTCATTTATCCCCTAAAAAATATGCCATTACACAAGCTATCAGAACTGCTAAACATGATTACTTAGTTTTTACCGACGCAGACTGCTTTCCCGCTAGTAACAAATGGCTACAAAATATACTTGCCCCTTTTTCCAATGCTAAAATAGATTTAGTTTTAGGATATAGTCCTTACATATTAAAAAACACCTTACTTAATGCACTTATCCAATATGAAACTACATTTACAGCCATACAGTACTTGGGTTTAGCACGTGTAGGTTTGCCTTATATGGGCGTTGGCAGAAATATGGCTTACAAGAAATCCTTATTCTATCGGTATACTTTTGAAAAACATCAGCACATTTACTCAGGAGATGATGACTTATTTGTCAACCAAGCAGCTAAACCAAGTAATACGGCTATACAAACACATCCATTAGCTTGGGTATATTCCGTACCGCACACAAGATGGCAAAAATGGTACAAACAAAAAGCACGGCATATTTCCGCTGGAAGGTATTATCAGTTACAAGACTTGCTTGTATTAGGTTTTTTAGCGATAATTAACGTCATATTACCCTTTTTACCATTAGTGTATTTCTTAAAGACAAAAAATTTTCATATTTTTGCCTTATCTTTTCTGTGTATGTATCTGACTATAAAGTTTATTTACACAAGACTAAACATTAAAGTTAAACTCATTCACCTTTTACTCTCTCCTTTTTTGTACAGCTTATATCAGATAACATTCACTATAAAAGGTATTTTTTCTAAGCATAAAACATCATGGTAAACATAGAAGACGAACTAAACTTAAATTTTGAGGACAGTGCTTATCTAGAGGAGGAGGATTTTGTTTTAGATGACCCGCATGCTAATCTCTCTGCTAAGGCTAAAGAAGATATTGCTTTAATTAAGCAGGCTGTGGAGCATGGGGATGAAAAGGCGTATGAAAAATTGATGAATCGTTACAAAAAGTCTGTTTATTTTATGCTTCTTAAAATGACCCAGAATAAAGATGATGCTGAGGACCTGACGATGGAGTCTTTTGCTAAGGCTTTCAAATCTTTACATAAATTTAATCCGCAATATGCTTTTTCCACATGGCTGTTCCGAATTGCATCAAATAATTGTATAGACTTTATTCGCAAAAATAAGATGAAAACCCTCTCTATTAACAATCCTGTGGAAACTGATAGTGGTACAATGGATAATTTCGACCTCCCTGATAACATAGAACTTCCCGATGAGTATGCCAACCGAATGGAGAAAGCTAAATTTTTGCGTAGTGTAGTTGAGCAGTTACCCAAGACATATTCTACTTTGATAAAACTTCGGTATTATGAGGAGCTTTCTTACGAGGAGATTGCGGAAGTTATTGGAATTCCTATTGGTACGGTCAAAGCGCAGTTACACAGAGCAAGAGAGCTAATGTACAAAGCATTATCCAAGCAAAAACATAAATTGAGCTAATGTTAGGATATAGCTGCTTATCATGTTTAACCTTGTTTTAGGGAATAGTTTTATTTTTGGGCGTGTCCCTTCGCTGCGCTTCGGGTCGGCGTGCTGCGGGCTACGCTTACGCTTCGGTGCTTCGCTGCGCTACGCACTGCTCACGCACCCTCCGCATGCCTCACGCAAGCTGCCTTTTGATGTTTTACATTATTTTTAAGCACATGTTTGCTTTACCTTGTTTGAGATTGATTATCAAATACTTACAAAGTTAAAATTTTTTACTTTGTTTGAAGTGTTGTTATTTTACTTTGTTTTGCATTCATGTTCAAGCACTTACAAGGTTCAACCTTGAATATATGGACTTTGCACAACCCCTTAACCTTGATTAAATAAGTTTTACCTTGTTTTTTACTCATTTTCAAATGTTTACAAGGTTAAAATATGTTTTTACCTTGTTTAATGTTTATTTTCAAGTACTTACAAGATTACATTTGTATAAGTGGACTTAGTTTGATAGCCGCTTGCGTGAGGCATGCGGAGGGCAAGCCGTCAGGCTTGGTGCGAAGCCCCTCGCCCACACTTTCACCCTTGACCAGGGGGTGGGCGGGTGGGGCGCAGCACCGTCAGCCCGTAGCACGCCGACCTTGTGGCATACGCGCAGCGTAACGCCACAAGGACACGCCCAAAAGATCAAAAGATTATTCAATAACTACGGTTAGTTCAAGTTTTTAGAATTTTATTTCATCCGAATAAGTGATGAACCAAATCCTCTAACTTGGTAAATCCATGAATCTTCAAACCTATTTTGCTCAAATTCATACCTTTAAGATTGTGTTTAGCGGCATATACTTCATCAAAACCCATTTTCTCAACCTCTAACAAACGCTGCTCTAATCGGCTGACGGAACGAATCTCGCCACTTAACCCAACCTCTGCACAAAAAACAGCTTTTTTAGGTAAAGGAATATCATTCAAACTAGATAAAATAGCACACACTACTCCAAGGTCTGCCGCAGGGTCTTCTATTCGCAATCCCCCCGTGATATTAAGAAAAACATCTTTTTGCCCAATTCTAAAACCACATCTTCGTTCTAAAACCGCTAAAAGCATGTTCAGACGGCGTAAGTCAAAACCTGTACTTGACCGCTGCGCCGTGGCATATACCGCCGTAGATACCAAAGCCTGAGTTTCTATCAACATGGGACGTATACCTTCTAAAATGGTAGTTATAGCAATTCCTGAGAAATGCTCATCATAATCCGATAGTAAAACCTCCGAAGGATTATTAACCTGTCTTAAACCCTCACTACGCATTTCATATATTCCTATTTCCGAAGCAGAACCAAATCGGTTTTTAGAAGTGCGCAGAATACGATAAGCATGATGCCTATCTCCTTCAAACTGCAAAACAGTATCTACCATGTGTTCTAATACTTTTGGTCCTGCGATACTTCCATCTTTAGTAATATGTCCTATCAAAAATACAGGTACACCTTGCTCTTTGCTATACCGCATAAATTGTGCAGCACATTCCCGTACCTGTGTAATAGATCCAGGCGCAGATTCTATATGCATAGAATGTAAAGTTTGAACAGAGTCTACGATAACTATTTCGGGCTGTAACTCTGCAATTTGTACAAAAATGTTTTCTATGTTAGTTTCAGGTAAAATATACAGGTCTTCATTTTTATACGGGATACGTTCTGCACGCATGCGTACTTGCCTTTCTGACTCTTCTCCTGATACATACAGTATTTTTAGTTCTTTCATTTGCAGTGCTAGTTGAAGCATCAAGGTTGATTTACCTATACCTGGTTCTCCGCCAATGAGTATCAAAGCACCTTGTACAATTCCTCCGCCTAGGGTACGGTTGAGTTCATCATCAGGAGTAATGTAACGATTTTCTTTTGTGTTTTCTATATCAAAAAGTTTTTTTGCAGTAGCTTTTGTGGGCTTTTTATGAGAGGTATCCCAAGGAGTAGTACTTCCTATTTTTTTGTTAGTGTTGCTTTCCACGACTTCTTCTACAAAAGTGTTCCAATTCTGACAAGAGGGACACTTGCCGAGCCACTTGGGCGATTTAGCTCCACATATTTGACAAAAAAATGCTGTTTTTACTTTTGCCATCAAACAAAAATAGGAATAATAAAGATAAATTGGTTTCTTTTGTATAAAGATATGAAAGTATGTTTATTTTAATTTAGGGGGCTATTTCTGACTATTAGATAGTTCTGCGAGTTCTGATAAATGATTGAATAAATTGAGTTTGTTTTTGGGCGTGTCCTTGTGGGCGTTTCGCTTTGCTCATGCCCACAAGGTCGGCGTGCTACGGGCTAATGGTGCTGCGCCCCACCCGCCCACCCCCTGGTCAAGGGTGAAAGTGTGGGCGAGGGGCTTCGCACCGTGCTGACGCACGCCCTCCGCATGCCTCACGCAAGCAGCAAGTAGACTAATCTCGCTTATGCAAAAATTAACTTTGTAAGTAACTGAAAATGAACAATAAAACAAGGCAAAATATACTTTAACCTTGTAAACATTTGAAAATGACCTAAAAATAGAGTAAAGCTTGTTTAATTAGGGTTAAAAGGTTATCAAAAGTCCGTATATTCAAGGTTTAAGGTTGTAGGTATTTGAAAATGAATATAAAACAAGGTAAAATAAGCTCAGTTCAAACAAGGTAAAAAATTTTAACCTTGCAAGTACTTGATAATCAGGATTAAACAAGGTAAAGCAAATGTAGGTATAAAAACAAGGTAAAATGTCAAAATGCTGGTTGCGTGAGGCATGCGGAGGGTGCGTCAGCAGTGCGTAGCGCAGCGTAGCACCGAAGCGATAGCGCAGCCCGCAGCACGCCGACCCGAAGCGCAGCGAAGGGACACGCCCAAAAATAAAAGAATTACCTAACTACTTCTTAGGTGTATTGTTATTATTAGGTGTATTAGCAGGGGTAGTCGTATTAGTGGGCGTTTTGCCAATCTTTGATTTGTATGTACTCTTTCCCTTCCCCGATAAAAGGACTAAGTTAGCTACTACACATAAGACTAAGAAAGCAGCAATGAGCGTCCATGAAGCTTTTTCTAAAAAGTCCGTGGTTTTGCGAACTCCTATAATTTGCGCCGCAGTTGCAGAACCAAAAGAACCTGTAAGCCCTCCACCTTTGCTGTTTTGCATTAAAATTACAAGCACTAAAATTACAGCAATAATCATTATCAAAATAGCTAAGAACTGAAACATACTACTATGAAAACAAATGCAAAAGTAAGAACTTATTTCAAAATTGTATAATTTTTTATTGTTCTTCTTGAACCTCCAAAGTGGGATACTTATCGCGAACATGTAATATGTTGAGCAGCATGTCTACAAATACTTTTCGTATGCTTTCTAACTCTGCGTATGTTAAATTACTTTCTACTAATTGGTTTTCTTTAAGTTTATTTTTGATAATTCTGTTCACTAACTCGGTTACTTCCTCTTTGGTAGGGTTGTCTAAACTGCGAGAGGAAGCCTCAATAGAGTCAGATAACATCACTATAACCATTTCTTTGGTAGTAGGTAAAGGACCCGAATACCTGAACCAGTCCTCATTTTTGCATACTCCGTTATTCTGCTCCAAATACCGCTGATAAAAAACTTCTACGCGAGTGGTTCCATGATGAGTATAAACAAAATCTTTGATTTCTTTGGGGAAGTGATGCTCTCTTAAAATGGCCGCTCCATCAGAAACATGTCTGATAATAATATTGGCGCTCTCTTCTGGTGTTAAATGTATATGTGGGTTCTCCCCGTGCTTTTGATTTTCTGCAAAGTACTTTGGGTTTTTAATTTTACCTATGTCGTGATA
Source organism: Bacteroidia bacterium (assembly GCA_025057675.1). Taxonomy (GTDB): domain Bacteria; phylum Bacteroidota; class Bacteroidia; order JANWVE01; family JANWVE01; genus JANWVE01. The sequence goes on along the minus strand of JANWVE010000067.1, from coordinate 3,266 downwards.
CAATGCACCTACACGTGCCAATAAACTATCCGCACCAATTTCATCTGAAGCAGCTTCGGCTAAATTAGCTACCTGCATAGAATGCTGAAAAGTACCTGGCGCTTTAAGCGCTAATAACTTCAAAAGAGGATGATTAGTATCCGAAAGTTCTAAAAGCTTAATATCCGATACGAAACCAAATAATTTTTCAATAGCCCAAATAATCGGATAAGCTAACAAGGTTAAAAACGCATTGAGAGTAATATTGAGAAGTATAGGTCTGATGTTAGCCTTCAAATCCCCACCAGTGATGAGTAAAAAAGCAAAATAACATAAAATATAAGTAATGAATATGTAAATACTAGTCTTAAAAAACTGCGAACGAGATTTGACATTAACAATCCCTAACGCTGCAAAAGCACCCGCTACAAACTGTACTAATAAAAATTCGTACTCCTGAATAATAATTCCAAGGATGGCAGTATATGTAGCATTACAAACAAAAGAAATTTTAGAGTTATAAAACGTAGTAAGTACAATTGGAATGATACATAAGGGTACAACGTAATAAGTAAAAGGACTATTTTGCCGAATATATGATTCATAAGTATCAAAAATCGACATAATAACCAAAGCCAACGCAAATGTTATGTATAAAAAAAGGGTTTTATCAGTTCTCTCTAATACCTCCTTGTTAAAAAAAAGCAAGTAAATATATATCACAAGAACGCCCATAGCAACTAAAATAAACTGCCCTATAATGACCGCAAAAAAGTTTTTAGACAACTTTTGCTTTTTTAACTCTTGTTGAAAAGATTTTAATATGCTATATTTCTCAGGGGTAATTAGCTCCCCTCGTTTGATAATAGTTTTACCTTGTTCAATTCTATGTTTGACGATAGATATATCACCAAGTACCGATGCTCTTTCTTTTTCATATATCAAACTATTGTAGAAATAATTAGGAACAATTAACACGTCAAGAATCTTAAAAATTACGTTTTGGGTAGAAACATGAAGATTTTCCACCCTGTTCCGAATTTGTTTTTTTAGCCAAGCTGCTTTTTCTTTTTTGTCAATGACATATTGTAAATGTATAATTTGCTCATACTTATCTTTTTCTCTCAAAATGATTTCTGAATGAAGTATCTCACTTTTATCTTGGTCTATGAATATCAAATTTCTGTGATACTCTTCCATAATTTGATCTATAACACTGATAATACTTTTGTCTTGTGTGCAGTGTTGGTACTCGGAGTTAGTTAAGTTAATCCCATAGTTAGATAAAGCGGTCAAATCAGGATAGGCTCTTTTAATTTGCTGCCATATTTCTAATTTTTCTAACATACCCAGAGAGTCATGGTCAAAAGTTTTCAAAATCTGCTTTTCAAACTTTTGTTTCTGACTTTGTATCTCCTCTGAAGTTTTTTCTACTGCAAAATCAAAAGGGGCTATAATATCTTTACTTTTCCAGTATGAACCCTCTTGAAAAGACAAATCCCATACATTTTTCCGCGGCATAAATACGACAGTTACTATTACAGAACCTACTAATATCCCCCATTTGTAAAAAATACGTTGCTCTTCTACTCTTCTTCTTACTTTACCAAACCAGTTTTGTTTTTCCATGACTCTAAAATAAGCAGAGTTTTATAACTTTGTAAAACGAATGTCAAAAATCATAATGGGAATTGACCCAGGCACGCAGGTATTAGGCTATGGGGTAATTGAAGTAGAAGGCAATAAAAACATGCGGTTATTAGTTTATGGAGCTATTCGTTTCAATAAATCAGAGGCACATATTCAACGACTATCAAAAATTTATCAGAGAGTGTCTCAATTACTTCAAGACTATAAACCCGACGAGTTTGCCATAGAATCACCATTTTACGGAAAAAATATCCAGGCTATGCTTAATTTGGGCAGAGGGCAAGGAGTTGCGATTGCCGCAGCACTAAACTACGGTCTGACAAGTATCAGTGAATATGCACCTCGCAAAATAAAACAAGCTGTAACAGGTAACGGAAGTGCCACCAAAGAGCAAGTCTTAAAAATGCTCTGTTCAATGCTAGAAAAAATAGAAACCCCTGATTATTTAGACGCGTCAGATGCCATTGCAGTTGCGGTATGTCATTTTTTTAACCGAAGAACCGCTGAACAGAAAAGTGTAAAATCTTATTCGTCATGGCGGCGCTTCGTTGAGCAAAATCCTGAAAGAGTAAAATAGCTATGTATCAAGTAGTGGGTTCTATTAAAAACAAGGGCTGATCGTATTCTACGGGATTAGCGTTATCTACCAGTACTTTTACAATTTTGCCGTCTACATCTGACTCTATCTCATTAAAAATTTTCATAGCTTCAATCAAGCAAAGTACTTTACCCTTGGTAACTATGTCTCCTACTTTTACGAAGGGTTCTGCGTCTGCTTTTGGTGCGCGGTAGAACGTACCAATCATTGGGGATCTGAAAGTGATGAGGTTTTTATTTTCTGTTTCTTGAGCCGCCGATTTATTTGATTTAGCTTCTGATGCTGTATTTTCCAAGTTTGTGGGTTGAACGAGAGGAGGTGCTACCACAGGAGTAGCAACTACTGATGGAGAGGTAGTAACTACTGTGGGTGTAACTACTTCCTTTTCTTTTGATAATTTAAGCACAAAATCCCCTTGTTTAATACTTACGGTAGTTAAATTACTTTCATTGACGAGTTTAATTAACTCTTTTATCTCTTTGAATTCCATTGTTTTATGTTTTGAAGTTAAAATGTGTTTATTTTGCACGGCAAATATAGATAAAATTTTTAAACAAAATGCAGTATTAACCTCATAAACATAGTTCTATGAAAATTGAAGAATTGCAAGCAAGGGTAGACCAGTGGATAAAAGAATATGGAGTTAGGTATTACAACGAACTTACTAATACCGTAATTTTAATGGAAGAGGTAGGTGAAATGGCACGTTTAGTTGCCAGGGTATATGGTGAGCAGTCTTTCAAAAATCTGCAGGAAGCGGAGCAGGCTAAAACAAATCTCGCTGACGAAATGGCTGATATACTTTTTGTCCTAACTTGCCTAGCTAATCAAATGGGGATTGACCTGACAAATGCTATAGAGAAAAATCTTACTAAAAAAACTTTACGAGATAAAGAACGACACCAAAATAATCTAAAACTGAAATAACTTTTTTCTTTTTTGGGCGTGTCCCTTCGCTGCGCTCGGGTCGGCGTGCTGCGGGCTGCGCTATCGCTTCGGTGCTACGCTGCGCTCCGCACTGCTGACGCACCCTCCGCAT
>JANWVE010000066.1 GCA_025057675.1 Bacteroidia bacterium | reverse complement strand
CGCTACGCACTGGGCTAACGCCCACCCTCCGCATGCCTCACGCAGTGGATCTCTGAAACTATCGTTTCTCTGTGTGTTATGCAAGGTTTTAGTTTGTAAGTGATTGTACTTCAATCTTAAACAAGGTAAAGACATAATCGCACAGGTCATCTGCGTGAGGGGCATGGAGCATGCCGTTAGGCAGTACGAAGCGTAGCGAAGTACCGAAGCGAAGCGCAGTGCGGAATGCCCCGACCCGAGCGTTAGCGAGGGACACGCCCAGAAAAATATATTGCTCGTATTCAATTACCTATCAGAGAATACATTTATCAAGAAGTCTTGCAAGTTCCTTAGTTTGATATCGGCGGGAGTAACGTTGGATACTCTCGCTATCAGCAACTAAGTGATAGTCCTTAATCTTATAACGTTCAAACTGCTGTGTAAGATAAGCGCAAATACCATCAACATTGTTATGGTCTAAGGCAATTCCAGTACCGCACTCTTTGATTATCTGTGCTGCATCCCCATCAAGATTGCAAAAGCAGAAAAAAGGTCTTCTAGAAGCAATGTACTCAAACAATTTACCCGTTACCATATTTTTATCTTGTACTATGCTCATAAAAAGAACATGAGATCTACATATCTCTTCAATAGCATTAGTATGCTCCACTACATCAGGTGAGAAATAGACATATTCAGATAAACCCGCTTTATGAATTGCTTCTTTAACTTTTTGAGGAATTTTACCAATCATGCGCATTTGAAAATGAGCTTTAGCGTCTGTAGTGTTATTTAACCAAGTATGTAAAACCTTCCAAAAAATCGACTCCTCTGCATTCTGAAAGGTTGTTCCCATATAAGTTAATGTGAATTTTTCGTACAAAGGAACATTCCTATACGGTTCAAAATCAGACTCATCATAGCCATTATAAATGTATTCTACGGGTAGTTCTCTGATTTGGGCGAGCTCTTGGGCAAGAGTCTTTCCAATAGTAACTACAATATCTGCCTGTTTAAGCACTTTTTGCTCTAATTGAAGGTGCTTTTTTTGTGCCCATTTTGAAAGATTAAGTTGCTGATGATAATATATTTTAGTCCATGGGTCCCTAAAATCTGCTATCCAAGGTAAATTAAATTTGCGTTTAATGGACAAGGCAATTAAATGCGCACTGTGCGGAGGTCCTGTACTGATAATTGCATCCACTGAATTTTTTTTGAGGTATTTAGACAAAAACTTAACTGAAGGACGTATCCAGAATTTGCGAGCATCAGGAATGAATAGGTTGCCCCTGACCCATATAGATAACCTCTCTTTCCATGATTTTGAAGCGCCTTCTAGTACAGTTCGGTCAATTTTGGTATCCTGCGTTCGGTTAGTAAATTTCTTATACCACTTGTAAGGTTCAAAAGCAGGGACTTGCAAAACGGTCAGGTTGGGAGGAATTTCTTTACATAATGTTTGGTCTATAGAAGGATATTCTCCCTCTTTTACCGTAAAAACAATAGGCTCCCAATCAAATTCACGAAGGTATTTGATAAATTTGAGGGGTCTTTGTACTCCTGAACCTCCACTCGGCGGAAAATAATACGTAATAAATAAAACCTTTTTAGGCATACTCGATTTTGCAAAAATACAACAGGCTGCTAAAAGATTTTATTATCTATCCAACTGCCCAATTCCTGATTATAGGAAGTTTGAGAGTGTGGTAAACCCTCACGGCTTATCCCTTCTGCCGATATTACGCAAGGAACTATAAACTAACCTCATTTATTGAAATTTAACCTTGTAAATATCTGATAATGAATACTAAACAAGATAAAAATAAATCTTAATCTTGTAAATACTTGAAAATGAACATCAAACAAGATAAAGCAAGGATATACCTAAAAGTAAGGTAAAACATCAAAATACGGTTTGCGTGAGGCATGCGGAGGGTGCGTCAGCAGTGCGCAGCACCGAAGCGTCAGCGCAGCCCGCAGCACGCCGACCCGAGCGCAGCGAAGGGACACGCCCAAAAAAATAAAATTATCCAGCATACCTTGTAATACTAACTCTTTTTAGAACTAAATCTCTATTTTTGTCCTATGAAAAAGGTAGTAGTCAGTGGGATACGTTCCACAGGGCATTTACACCTGGGTAATTACTTAGGAGCAGTAAAAAACTTCGTACGTATGCAACACGAACATAATTGCTTTTTTTTCGTAGCTGACTGGCATTCTCTTACCACTCATCCTACCCCCCAACATTTAACTCAATCCGTCAGAAGCGTAATCATAGAATATCTTGCCGCAGGCTTAGACCCCGAAGTCTGTACTTTATATGTCCAAAGTGATATTAAAGAAATCGCAGAACTCTACCTTTTAATGAATATGAACGCTTATCTTGGAGAGTTAGAACGCTGTACCTCATTTAAGGATAAAGTAAGAGCAAATCCTAATAATGTAAATGCAGGTCTGCTAACTTATCCTGTGCTGATGGCAGTGGATATTCTCATTCATCATGCGGACTACGTCCCCGTAGGCAAAGACCAAGAACAACACTTAGAAATGACACGTACTTTTGCTAATCGTTTTAATTATTTGTACAAGGTCAATTACTTCAAAGAACCAATAGCATACAATTTTGAGCAAGCTTTAATTAAGGTACCAGGACTAGATGGTTCGGGCAAAATGGGCAAAAGTGAAGGAGAAGGAAATGCTATCTTTCTTAATGATAGCCCCGATATAATACGCAAAAAGGTCATGAAAGCCGTTTCGGGTAGTACTCCTACTCAACCTAATGAACCTAAACCCGAAGCGGTAGAAAATCTTTTTACTTTGATGCGTTTAGTTTCTAGTCCTGATACTGTACAGTATTTTGAGGATACCTACAACAATATGACCATTCGCTATGGAGATATGAAAAAACAATTAGCAGAGGACATTATCCAGTTTTTAGAACCTATTTACATGCGTATATGCGAATATGAGAAAGACACAGAGTTTATCAAAAAGGTGATGGCTCAGGGGCGTGAGAAAGCTCGTCTAAGCGCGCAAAAGACTTTACGTGAAGTACGGTCAATTATAGGTTTTGAAAACATAGAAGGATAATTTTTTATTTTGGGCGTGTCCCTCGCTGATGCTCGGGTCGGCGTGCTACGGGCTAACGGTGCTACGCCCCACCCTCCCACCCCCTGTTTATGGGTTTGAGCGTGGATGAGGGGCTTCGCACCGTGCTGACGCACGCCCTCCGCATGCCTCACGCAATAACCTTGGCAGGTTGGCAGAGTTTATTTATTCAAAGCTTCATCTTGTAAGTACTTGAAAATGAACACCAAATAAGATTAAAAACAAAGTTTAACCTTGTAAATACTTGAAAATCAATATAAAAATAAAGTAAAGTAACAGCACTTCAAACAAGGTAAAAAATTTTAACCTTGTAAGTATATGATAATCAAAGTAAAATAAGGTAAAGCAAGGATATGTATACAAATTAAGGTAAAACGTCAAAACGCAGCTTGCGTGAGGCATGCGGAGGGTGTGTCAGCAGTGCGGAGCGCAGCGAAGCACCGAAGCGATAGCGCAGCCCGTAGCACGCCGACCCGAGCATCAGCGAGGGACACGCCCAAAAAAGTATCTCGACTTAATCCTAATACTTACTGATAACGCAGTAAAAATTAGCTCTTCATCAAGATAAAAAAGGTATCTGCATCATAGATAAATACCTATGATACAACCCACCCTTTTGTGATAACTCCTTATGAGTACCTATTTCCACAATTCTACCTTTTTCTAAAACTATAATACGGTCAGCATTCTGCACCGTAGATAAACGATGCGCAATAACTATGGCTGTTCGCCCTTTCATAACCGCATACAAAGCATCTTGTACTAATTTTTCAGACTCATTATCTAAGGCAGAGGTAGCTTCATCTAAAATAAGTATTTCAGGATTTTGAAGCACTGCCCGAGCAATACATATTCGCTGTTGCTGCCCACCTGATAACTTACTACCCCGTTCACCTACATAGGTATCGTAACCTCGTTCAGTTTGTAAAATAAAATCATGAGCATTAGCAATTTTAGCGGCTTGTATTACCTCCTCCAAGCTTGCTTGCGGCTTGCCATATCTGATATTATTAGCAATAGTGTCATTAAATAAAATAGGATGTTGTGTAACAATTCCAAAATGACCCCTGTACGTGTTTATATCAAACTGTTTAATGTTAATGTTATCAATACATATTTCACCTGTATTTACTTCGTAAAAACGGGGTAGAAGATCAGCTAAAGTACTTTTGCCACTCCCGCTGGGTCCTACCAAAGCAATAATTTCACCTTTCTGAATAGTAAGATTTATTTCTTGTAATACCTCTTTCTCGCCATAAGAAAAATGAACATTTTTATACTGAATAACAGAAAAATTCTTCGGAAATGGTAAAGGATGACTCACGTTGATAATTGTCGGCGGAGTATCTAAAAGTTGAAAAATGCGTTCAGAAGATGCAGTTCCCTTAGCAATATCCCCCAAAGCTACCCCAATCCCTTTAATAGGAGGTAAAAGCTGCGAAAATATCCCGATGTAAGTGAGAAACAAAGCAGCTGTCATTTGATTACTACCACGAATAATTAAACTTCCTCCATACAACAAAACTGCTACAATAATAATAACCGATAAAGTCTCTGTAAGGGGCTGTACCAGCTCTCTACGGCGATATACTTTCTTATAGGTTTGATAATAGCTGTCGTTCTCTGCGTTGAACTTATTTTGCACTCGCTTTTCAGATGCGAAAGCCTTCACGACACGCATACCCGTAATTACTTCATCTGCAATGCTTATCAAACGGCTGAGCTTATCCTGTCCTAAACTAGCGTTTTTCTTTAAGGTTTTAGACACACGACTAATAGCATACCCACTAATCGGTAGAATTAACAATACAAATAAGGTCAACTTCCAACTAATAAAAAACATCGCCATCAGTAAGCTGGCAGCTACCAAAGGATGTCTAACTAATCCCTTAAAACTGCCTACTACACTACTTTGTATCTGTTCTATGTCTGATGTCATGCGCACAATGAGTTCACCTTTTCGTTCGTTTGTGAAATAAGATAGAGGGAGCTGGGTTAAATGTTCAAAAATAGCTTTACGAAAATCTCTCACAATTCCACCTTCTATGATTGCTAAAAAATAGGTTACCAAGTACGCGAATACATTTTTAAGAAAAAATACGATAAATAAAAATAAGCAAAGTACATACAAAGTGTGCATTCTACCATAGCGCTCAATGTACATGAGTAATTCATAGTATGCATATTCTTTTATAGAGCCTGCATTGAAAAATGTAACCTGTTCTGGTTTTTTTACTTTGAGATTAGTATCGAACAGTGTATCCAAAAAAGGAACGAGAGCTGCGAAACTAGCTAAGTTAAAAATGACAAAAAAATTTAGACACACAAACATGAATATGATGCTCTTCCAATAAGGTTTGCAATAAGACAATACTCTTAACGATAAACGAAACATAAAGACTATGCAAAAAAACGTAATTCTGCCCCTATGTACAAATTTTGTTTATGTTTGATCAGTAGATAAGCTATATTTTTTTGTTTTGGGAGTATCCCTTCGCTGCACTACGCACCGTGCTACTGCATGCCCGCAGCACGCCGACCCGAGCATCAGCAAGGGACACGCCAAAAAAACTATCATCAAAAAAATTATTAGACCTTTTGTGTGTGATTTAGCGTTAATAGTGTTACATAAGGTATATTAGTTTAAAAAACTTTATATTTTTGTCCTATGATTTATTTCCTCTCTGTACAGCCCCATCTTCTTTTTAATCACTTCCCAGTAATAGGATGCTTTATTGGTATATGTTTATGGCTATATGCTTATATCAAACGTACCAAAGATGTGTTATTGCTATCTTATATTTTTTCAGCAGTTGTGGGTGCCTCAGGTATCATTGCCGCTATGACAGGCGAGCAAGCTGAAAATAAAGTTAAAGAATATAATCAAGCGGAGATGAATGGAAAACCATTAGAAAGCCCTGATAAAGAGAAGATTGTATTCTCTCCTCAGTCTTTGGAATGGATGGAGAAGCATCAAGAGTCAGGCATATTTTTTAGAAATTTAATGGTATTATTACTCATTGCTAGCAGTATTGGTATTATCGCTCCTCGTTATCGTACGCCTATGCTTATGTATGTATGTATGACGATCTTAGGAGCTAGCTTGTACTTTGCTTTTGATGCTGCTCACACGGGCGGTATGATACGTCATCCTGAAATCAGATAAAAACAATTAACCTAACTGAAAACATTCTATCTTTGTAAGAGATTAACATGAAAATCACAGCCGCTATTACAGCCGTTGAGGCATACACTCCTGAATACATTCTTACTAATCAGGAATTAGAAAAAATGGTAGACACTTCCGACGAATGGATACGTACCCGCACAGGTATTTTAGAACGAAGAATACTCAAAGAAAAAGGGCAAGGTACTTCGGATATTGCAGTACAAGCCGTTAATAAGCTTATACAAAAACGTGGAATTAGCCCATTAGAAATAGACCTACTGATTTGTGCCACAGTTACCCCAGACATGCAATTTCCAGCTACTGCAAACATCATTTGTGATAAAGCAGGCGCTAAAAATGCTTGGGGATATGATTTGAACGCTGCTTGTTCGGGGTTTATTTATGCTTTGGTTACAGCATCTAAGTTTATTGAAACAGGAACTTATCAAAAAATAGTGGTAGTAGGTGCGGATAAAATGTCTTCTATTATTGACTATCAAGATAGGAACACATGTATCATTTTTGGAGATGGAGGGGGAGCAGTTTTATTAGAAGCGAATACAGAAGGAAATGGTGTATTAGATGCATGTTTATATAGTGATGGGTCAGGTAGACATCATCTACATCAGAAAGCGGGGGGGAGTGTTAAGCCTGCCACGGTTGAAACAGTTCAAAATCGTGAGCATTATGTATATCAGGAGGGGCAAACTGTGTTCAAGTTTGCTGTTGTCAAGATGGCTGAAGCCGCTGCGGAGATTATGGTAAAAAATCAACTCAAACCTGAAGATATTGCGTATTTAGTACCTCATCAAGCTAATTTACGCATCATTCAAGCCACAGCAGAAAGGATGGGTATAGGTATGGACAAAGTGATTGTGAATATTCAAAAGTATGGGAACACTACTAACGGTACTATTCCGATTTGTTTAGCAGAGGCGCAGCATTTATTCAAGAAGGGTGATAATTTGGTATTAGCTGCTTTTGGTGGAGGGTTTACTTGGGGTAGTGTATATGTCAAGTGGGCGTATTGATTTTTATTTTGGGCGTGTCCTTGCACGCGTTTCGCTAATGCTCATGCGTGCAAGGTCGGCGTGCTGCGGGCTGCGCTTCGCTACGGTGCTTCGCACTGTGCTTCCGCACACCCTTCGCATGCCTCACGCAGCGAACTTTTATTTGTTTTCATGCGGTTTTATCTTCTTTTTTGCAGGCTGTTGTTATTCTTTTACCTCTAAAACAGTAGATAGTCGTGTAAAAACATTATCTATTGAAACGTTACAAAATCAGGCGGAGGTGATAGTTCCTGCGCTCAATTTTGAGCTTACAGAAGCTATCCGGGAAGCCTTTTTAAGGCAGACCTCTCTCAAATCGGTTAATAAAGATGGAGATTTTCATTTTTCGGGGGTGATTACGCGGTATTATATTACGCCTATTGCTATTCAGGGTTCGCAAGTGGCTAATCAGAACCGTTTAACTATGAACGTTAAAATTACTTTCACACACAAGTACGAGGAGTCTAAAAACTATGAATTTGAGTTTTCGAATTTTGTAGACTTTCCTTCTACGGCTAATTTAGTAGATATTCAATCCGCACTTAATGCTGAATTGAACAAAAAAATTGCACAAGATATTTTTAATAAAACCTTGGGGGACTGGTAATATGCAAACTAACATAAAAAGTACGCTTAGAATTGTAGGAATAGCTTTTTTGGTATTAGTAGCAGTAGCACTTATCCAAACGTATGTAGAACGCAGGTACAATGATAATTTTAATAAAGCAGAGGAGTTATTTAGAAAAGGGCACTACAAGCATGCATTTTATTACTACGACCAAGTACCCAAAGATGACCCACGTTATACGATGGCACGGATAAAGCGAGAGCAATGTGCGAGAGTGTTAGACTCTTTGAAAAAAGCGAAGAAAGGTACACACTAATCATTTTTTATGGTATTATGTTTTACCTATGTTAATTTTGGTTTTTGATGTTTTGGGCGTGTCCTTGCCCACGGCTCGCTGCGCTCGTGTGGGCAAGGTCGGCGTGCTACGGGCTAACGGCGCTTCGCCCCGCCCACCCCATGGGCAAAGGTAAAAGTATGGGAGAGGGGCTTCGCACCGTGCTTACACACGCCCTCCGCATGCCTCACGCAAAACGCAATCCTAATCTCACTTATATATAAAGTTCGAACCTGCATGCATGATAAGCGGTAGAAAACTTTCGGTATCCTACAAAAAGCTATTTCATTTTTATGTAGGCTGAACGGCGGCCTTTTTCTTTTTTTTACGCTTTCTGTACACACCGTATGTACCACGAACAATTTTACCTCTTTTTGTCCTTTTATCCCCTTTTCCCATAGTTTTTCAAAATTGGTCGCAAAAATACTTAAAACCTTTTTCTGGTGCAATAGCATTTGAGTGGAAAAAGAGCCACAACTTTACTCACTGGCGTGGTAAAAAGTTTGAAATAACAATTTTATCTGTGTATAATTGCGCAAAAATCTGTATGCTTTATGAATGAAAAGCCTTATTATGGCTATAAATTAGCCAGCAGACGAAGACGACTGTTAGCCTACATCATCAATTCAATTATACTATCTTTAGTAACTACTTCCATTAAACAAGCACTAGGTACTTATATAACTCTTACAGACTTATTAAATTTGAAAACGCTCAAAGAATTGGAAGACCTAATAGAATCTGTAAGCAATCCTACTAATATTTTAGTTAACGCATTAGTAGAAATTTTAGTATATGGTTTATACGGGTATCTATGTTATCCCTATTTAAGAGGAACTCTCGGGCACAGAATTTTGGGCATGCGAGTTATTAACATGGATAGAACTACCTTGAATGGAAACGAAGGCGCCATTAGAGAACTGCTCAAACAAGGTCCTTTTATATTAAGCGATATATCAACCTTATTAGAGTTAGGAGTTTCAAGTCTCATCAATTTAGCTGCACTTATTTATAATATTTGGCTACTTTGGGATCGCAATAAGCAAAATGTTTATGATAAGATAGCAAAAACATACGTAGTCATGGATGAAGATCCCTTAGTATAGAGTGATAACAAACAAGATAAAGCGGTATAAAGCGGTGAATGATAATATACAGCAGACCCCTTGAGATGATTATTTTTGGGCGTGTCCCTCGCTGCGCTCGGGTCGGGCTACTGCGCACTTCGCTCACGCTTCGGTGCTTCGCACTGCTTAATGGCATGCTCCGTATCCCTCACGCAAGCCGCATTCTGACGCTTTACTTTGTTTTTATACATATCCTTGTTTTACTTTGTTTAATGTTGATTATCAATTACTTACAAAGTTAAATTTTTTAATCTTGTTTTACATTGATTTTCAATGATATACAAGGTTAAACCTTCAATGCATGGAATTTTAATAACCCTTTCACCCTGGATATAAGGCTTGAATCAGTGAGATGAGCATGCTTGCTGCTTGCGTGAGGCATGCGAAGGGCGTGCGGTAGCACGGTGCGAAGCCCCTCGCCCACGCTTTCACTCTTGACCAGGGGGTGGGCGGGCGGGGCGCAGCACCGTCAGCCCGTAGCACGCCGACCTTGCCCACACGAGCGCAGCAAGACGTGGGCAAGGACACGCCCAAAAAACTCATCAGTTAAATATCTTAATAACCCACACCTTTACATCCCATATCTACTCAAACCAAATAACGCATAATCATACTTAACAGGATCCTCAGGACAAAGTGTTTTGAACAACTCCGTAAGTGAAACCGCCACACTCCACGTGGCTTTAGCTTTCGTATCTATCAAATCCAGCCGCTTAGCCGCTTTTTCTACATGAATATCCAAAGGACATACTAACTGCGAGGGTAATATACTTTTCCATATCCCAAAATCAACAGGGCTATCCCTACGTACCATCCAACGTAAAAACATATTCAATCTTTTACAAGCACTATTTTTAATAGGACTGCTAATATGTTTATGAGTGCGCCTCGGGGCATCCTGTAAGAAAAATCTATGAAAACGTATTAACCCTTCATACACATTTCTCTCCGTACTTTCTATACTAAAAAGATCTTCTAAACTACGATACTGCCTATATATTCTTTGTAACTGACCTACAAAGTGTAATAAATCTATTTCGTTAAAAGTCCTGTGCTTGAAACCCTGCAATACTTTCAGATCCCTTTCTGAATGATGTAAAATAAAACTGTACGGTGCATTATCCATGCGTTGAAAAAGGTCTTTACACTTTTGAATAATTGTTTTACGTTGTCCCCAGGCTAAAACAGAAGCAAAAAACGCTGTTATTTCAATATCTTGCAGTTGAGTGTAAGCATGTGGTATACAAATAGGATCATCCACAATAAAGCTGGTATTATGATAGGTTTCAAATAATTTTTCTAATAAAATAGCTGTTTTGGGTTTTATAGGTGTTGTTCTATCCATTGTTGTACGGTTTTACGAGGAGGTTCAAATTCATAGATAATTCTATACAACATTGTAGTAATAGAAAACTGATCTTTTTTGTCTTGCGTTAAACGATACATGCCCTGTAAAGCGTAATAGCCTTCTGCAATCATGTTCATCTCTAATTGCGCAGACTTGATAGAATAACCCTTTCCTATCATATTACCAAACATGCGATTTCTACTAAATTGGCTATATGCTGTAACCAAAAAGTCGCCTAAATAAGCACTGTCTAATATATTTCTATTAGGGTCAGGACATAAAAATTCTAATATCTGTTGGATTTCTTTGATCATGTAAGTAAAAAAAGTGGCTTTGAAATTATCCCCATAGCCTAAACCATTGATAATCCCCATGCCTATTGCCATTATATTTTTGATAGCACCTAAATACTCTATTCCGAGTACATCTTGGGTGAGTGTCGTTCTAAGGTAAGGTTGTGTAAGTAAAGATTGTATGGTTTGTGCATTTTGGGGGCTAATGCTGGCTATATGCAGATAAGAAAGTTGATGCTGGGCAATCTCTTCTGCGTGAGTAGGTCCGCTCATAACTACAATTTGGGCAGCGGGAATAGAGTGATAGTGTATTAGGTACTGTGAAATAGTTTTATTTTCAGGGTAGAGCATTCCTTTTATGCCACTGACGTAGAGTATATTTTGAGGTAGGTTTGTTGGTAAAACTTGCTTCAAGAAAGCAGAAGGAACTACTAAAAATATAATTTTTGCTTCTTTAAGAATAAAATTCCATTCTTGTGTGGGGGTTACTCTATCAACAATGTGTATGTCAGGTAGATATTTAGGATTTTGTCTATATTTAAGAATATGCTCTATTTGGGTAGAGTCTCTCATCCACCATTGTACAGGGCTATGTTGGGCTAATATGTTGACCAGTGCTGTGGCTAAACTACCTCCCCCTATTATGGCGATCATGTTGCAAGTATAGCACAATTTAAGAATGAACCATTTAACTTATGTACACGATACACGAATTATTGAGATCCAAGGGTTATTTTGTATATTTTAGTTTATGATTAGTTATTTTGGGCGTGTCCCTTCGCTGCGCTTCGGGTCGGCGTGCTACGGGCTACGCTTCGCTTCGGTACTTCGCTGCGCTACGCACTGCTCACGCACCCTCCGCATGCCTCACGCAGCAGCTTTTGGATGTTTTACCTCGTTTGCATGCATGGCTTTGTTTTACCTTGTTTGATGCTCATTATCAAGCACTTACAAAGTTAAAATTTTTCATCTTGTTTGAAGTTTTGTTACTTTACTTTATTTTTTACTCATTTTCAAGTACTTATAATCTCAAACCTTGAATACATGTACTTTTGATAACCTTTTAACTTTGAATACGCAAGTTTTATCTTGTTTAGCACTCATTTTCAAGCGTGTACAAGGTTAAACCTTGTTTTTACCTTGTTTAATCTTCATTTTCAAGTACTTACAAAATTAACTTTTGATTAAGTGAGATTAGCGTAATTGCTGCGTGCGTGAGGCATGCGGAGGGCAAGCCGTTAGGCTTGGTGCGAAGCCCCTCGCCCATGCTCAAACCCTTGCCCAGGGGGTGGGGCGTAGCACCGTCAGCCCGTAGCACGCCGACCCGAAGCGCAGCGAGGGACACGCCCAAAAATGAAATTATTTTTTAGACTCAATATATCAAAAATGTATTAAAGACAAAAAATCTGAAACACTTGCTTTATATAATTTTATTCTGTAATATTGCAGAAGTCGTAGTAGCATTATGAAAAAAAAATATGTATTAGCTATTTTTACAGTAATTACGCTTTCCACTGTTATACTTCACTATAAATTTAAGTTATACCTAAAAGAAACACAGGAGGAGCGTTATGAAAATCCCCGTGAAAGAATATTATGGGAGTATGAACAGATAGTAGATCCTAAGACAGGTAAAATTCCGCCTGATGCTAAGTTCAAAGCTAGTTTATATACGTTCCAAAAGCAGCAGGAGCTATACAGCACTATGAAAACAGGGTCTTGGGCACCTTGGGTAGAACGCGGACCTAACGCAGACTTGATAGGACCAAGCAACGGAAATATTCGACAAACCTCTAGTACAGGACCAGGAACATCAGGAAGAATGCGTACTGTTCTTGTGGATGCAAATGACCCCACAGGCAATACTGTATGGACAGCAGGAGTAGCAGGCGGATTGTGGAAAACTACTAATTTTAATAGCGTAACCCCTACCTGGGTAAACATTAGCGACTTTTTTACTAATCTTGCTGTTACAAGCATAGCACAGGACCCAAGCAACCCTAACATAATGTACTTTTGCACGGGAGAAGCTTTTTACAACCTTGACGCAGTACAGGGTGCAGGCGTTTGGAAAAGTACAGATGGAGGAAATACATGGACACAGTTACCCAGTACAACGAGCTTCACTTATTGCTCAAAAGTGGTAGTAGATGCCGCAGGAAATGTTTACGTGGGTGTTAATACAGGTTTAAGACGCTCTAATGATGGTGGTGTAACTTGGACAAATATTAACCCAACAGGAGTCTCTTCTCATTGCACAGATTTAGAACTCAGCTCAACAGGTAGATTACATGCTACTTTTGGACTATTCGCTGCATGTGCCTATAGATACACTGACTCTCCCGCTACGGTAGCCTCTGGCACATGGACATCTGCTACCACCAATGCACCTACTAGTCCCGAAAGAATTGAAATTGGCTGTAAAGCTAATACCTTATATGCCTTGTGTGGAGATGGTAGCGGAAATTTATCTTCCATAAAACGCTCTACTGATGGAGGTGCTAATTGGACTAATGTTACTGTCCCAGCTGGTGTTACCAATGGACAAGCGTGGTACTGCTTAGCAGTGGATATCAATCCTACCAACACTAACCATGTATTCATCGGTAGTTTAGATGGCTTTATCTCTACTAATGGAGGCACTTCTTGGACACAAGTATCCGACTGGGTAAATGCCCCTGTGGGTGATTATGTACATGCAGATCACCAGTATGCACTTTGGAGAGATGCTAATAACATTTATGTAGCTACTGATGGTGGAATATTTCATTCTACTAATGCAGGTAGTTCTTTTATTTCCAAAAATGATGGGCTTCGGATTAAACAGTTCTATTCATGCGCTATTCATCCTAGTTCTACTAATTACTTTTTAGGAGGCACACAAGATAATGGTTCACATCAATTTACTAACCCGGGACTTGGTGCTACAACCGAAGTAACCGGCGGCGATGGGGCTTTTGTCCACATAGACCAAAATCAACCTATCTATCAATGGACATCGTACGTGTACAATAACTATCGTACTAGCACTGATGGGGGTGCCACTTGGACATATCAAAATATTGCCAACGTAGGGCAATTTATTAACCCCACAGATTACGATGACATAAACAATATCATGTATTGTGCAGATGCTAACGATTGCTATCGTAGATGGACAAATCCTCAAAGCGGGGGCGCGCCTACTACGGCTGTTATCAACATTACTAATTTTGG
>JANWVE010000065.1 GCA_025057675.1 Bacteroidia bacterium | reverse complement strand
GCCCGTAGCACGCCGACCTTGTGGGCATACGCGCAGCGTAACGCCCACAAGGACACGCCCAAAAAAATTAAAATTTAATCTCTAGAAATAAACAGGCGCATAAGACTTTGGGGCTATTTTAGCAAAGCTAAATTTTGTAAGTCATTCAACTTCTTTTTGAAGAGAGTCTGAATTTTTACCCTTTTTTTGGATACCTTTACAAAAAAGAATAACCCCACAAATGCGGGGTTGTTACACTATGTGTGTTTTTACATGAGATGTTAAAGTTTGTAATAATTCAATTCAATAGAATTTTTGGTACGGTGCTTACCATTCAGTAATTTTACTTGTAATGTAATTGAGTGAAAAAGCTACGCTCTTTTGGGTATCAACACCTGCTTCCTGTAAGCGTTCAAAATTCAAGGCGCTGAATTGGGCAGTAATCCTACCCTCACGATTGATAAGATACATGATGGGTACAACGCCTGTAACATACTCATCTTTGGGATTTACTCTCAAAAGACCCCTGCTCACCAATTCTTTTACCTCTGGGTGGTTTTTGTTTATCTTGAAAGAAGAGTTATATTTATCCATGATACGGCTACCCTCATCCCTAATAATATTCATAGTTTTAGTTAAATTAGGGTTTTGATTGATGAGTGCTTTAATTTGCTCTTGGGTATCACCAGTTATTAAAATTATCTTTAAGGTTTTGTTTTTTGGATCGGCACTGTTCATCATACCCTCAATAAGTTGTGCGATTTGGTCAGAGGCACCTTGGCGTAATGGTGCGTCAGAGCCTTCCGAAGCGGCATATAGTGCATTGCTGTAAAACATTAAAAGTACGTTGTTATTACCACGATAACGGTTGAGCTGTATGTTCGCGCCTGTGACAGCGTCTGTGCCTACAAAGTCAGGTGCTTTATCTCCAATGTTAAGCCCTTCCACTTTGCGCGCCAAGTTTGCAATAGATATCATATCATCTTGAGAATGCAAACTGCTGATGAATATTAGGCTTAGTACAATAACAAGTAAGTTTTTCATATCAGATAAAAAAATTGATGTGTATAAAACTTCAAATAACGTGCCAATGAGTACATTTGAGTACATTAGCTGCACAAATATACGGATTTTTGAATAAAAATCAAAAAGTATAAAACTTTTTGTGTGTCTTTTATTTATTGTAGTGTTGTATATGGTTGGGATTAGATTAGCAAGAAGAGTATTGTGTTGAATTAGTAAATTCATAGATAGGGTTTTATTTTGGGGCGTGTCCCTTCGCTGATCTTCGGGTAGGCGTGCTTCGGACTGCGCTATTGCTTCGGTGCTGTGCTGCACTCCGCACCGTGCCGACGTACGCCGCTAACCCCATAACCAGGGGGGAGGGCGTAGCACCGTCCGCCCGTAACACGCCGATCTTGCCCATACGAGCGCAGCGAGCCATAGGCAAGGACACGCCCAAGAAAAAATATCCTATCCCCTTTTTCTGATATTTTAAGATATCCCCAAAACTATATCCTCTCAACTTACGAGCAAATTCTCTACCCACAAATAAAAAATACACACTGTAAAAAATACTAAATTACGTTATAGAATTTTTTATATCCAAAAGGCACTCTTTCACACTCTTAAACTTAAACTGAAAATCTTGAGAAAATTTTTGTGCAGAGTATTCTTGCTGCTTCACTGCGTTTTTGAGTAATTCCGTATTTAAGAAAGGATGTTTTGGATAGATTAGTTCAACAGTACGAGCAATAGCATACGCGAATTTATATGGTATCTTGTATTTAGGTTTTGGAGAGTTAAAAACTTCAGATATCAAGGTTAAAAAACTATACAAAGATAAATTTTCACTGTTGAGAATATACCGCTCCCCCGTGGGAGCATGCTGCATGACAAGATGCATAGCTTTAACTACATCACTAATTCCTACATATCCCGTTACTCCATGATGATACCACAAAATTCCATGCTTGATGGCTCGGTAAAATAGCCGCATAAAAGGATGATTGTCTTTACCCTGTCCGATGATTATGGAAGGCAATACAATAACCGCATCTAAACCCTCTTCTATACCTCTAAATACTTCTAATTCGGCTAAGTATTTGGACTTCGCATAGAAAGCAACATTTGATGTATCCTTCCATTTTGTTTTTTCAGTTAATAATCCTTCACTTTCTCCCAATGCAGCTACCGAACTCACGTGCAACAGGCGTATATTAGACCTTTCTACGCAAAGGTTGACGATATTAGCCGTACCTTGTACATTCACGGCTTTAATTAAGTGTTTGTCCCGTTTAGCAAAGGATACAACCGCCGCACAATGATAAACTTGACTAACTCCCTCTAATGCATCTTCTAATGCACAAATATCTAATATGTTCCCTTCTACTATTTCTACTTTATCCCGATATCTATCTAGCAGCCCTATACTTTTTTTATCTCTGACCAAGGCACGTACAGATAGGTTTTGAGAAACTAAATAAGCACATAAGCTGCTACCCAAAAGTCCAGAAGCACCTGTTACTAATACACGCAAAGACATCTATTTTTGCTTACTTTTTTGAGATGAGCTTTTTGGGGTTACACTTTTGCTGGCTGTTTTTTTGAATTGGGTAGGTAGACTAGTATTCTCATTAGTTAATTTTTCTGTTTTTTTAACGAGAGATGCATTTTTTAAGGTATTTTTATCCTGAGATTTACTTTCTAATTCGTTTTTTTCTTTGAGTTTTTGGGATAAATTATTCTGCTTTTTTTCAGCATTAGAGGTCTTTATTTCACTTGTGGGCTTACTTACATTTTTTTCAGACTCATTATTAGTTTTTTTGTATGGATTAGATTGTGACTCGTTTTTTGTGCTTTTTGTACTAGTTTTATTATTTAGTTCAAGTGAAGAGATATTATTGTCGTTATTAGGAAAAGAGTTAGTACTGTCTATTTGCGTAATTACCTGATGAGGGTGCTTTTTTTTGCTAATTGTCTGTTTTTTAAGTTGTTTTTCTTTCTGTTTGAGTAGTTTTTCCCTTTCTTTTTGTTCTTTGAGTTTTCTCTCTTCCTCCTGCTGCTGTTCTATCTTAGTTTCTAATTGTTTAAGATACTTTTTGAAGCTTTTAGGGTCAGAGAGTTCTCTAAGTTTAAGTTCAATAGCACCTACCATGCTAGGGATTTGTGGTATAGGTGCTTGAATATCCACTCTGAAGTTTGCCTCTTGAATAGCTTTAGCAGTGGTGCTACCAAAAGCAGCAAAAAGAGTATTATCTTGCTTGTAATTGGGGAAGTTTTCTTTAAGCGCAGTAACTCCCGATGGACTGAAAAAAGCAATTAGCTGATAATCGTTTATATTAAGGTCTTTTAGGTCTGCACTTACTGTTTCGTAAATAATTAGTTCCTTACAAAGGATATTGTTTTGCTTCATAAAATCGGGAATGTCAGACTTTCTTATTTCAGAGCATGGGTAAAGGTATTTTTCGCTAGAGTGTTTTTTAAATAATGGAAATAAGTCTTGATTATTGCCTTTACCTACAAAAACTTTGCGCTTACGCATTTGTACGTGGTGTTGTATGTAGTTTGCCGTGGTTTCATTGACACAAAAATACTTCATGTCGGCAGGCATCTCTATCCTCAGTTCTTTACAAAAGTTGAAAAATATATCTACAGCATTCTTACTTGTAAATATAATAGCAGTGTAACTCAAAATGTTTACTTTCTGTGCTCTGAAAACCTTCATACTGACAGGCTTTATTGTAATAAAGGGCTTGAAATGGACTTTTACTCCGTATTTAGTTTCCAAGGCGTCATACGCCGCTTTATCGGTTTGAGATTGAGAAATGAGGATATTTTTGATATTCACAGCTGCTGAAAGTTAAAAATATAGAAAATTAACAGAAAGTAAGGTAGTATTTCTGCGCCACAAAGATATAAAATAATTGTGATACTATGCAACTTTAACCCTTTTTCGCCAAATCTATACATACGAGCTAAACGTATAATAAGCCAAAATGTTAAAGTTATGTATAAAAGAGTCCAAAGTACATGCTCTAAAAAGTATGGTGATAACGGAAGTATGAAAAGAATCCCTACTACCCAATATAAAATCGGAAAGTGATTTATGAGAGATATCTCACTTATTTTCTGCACGATTTTTCCTTTATTATACATCCGACCAATCCCAGAAGTTAAAAAACTAAAAAATAAATTTATGCTTGTTACTACCAAAACAAAAACAAGCCATAAAAGAAATATCCCTCGGTCGAATAAATATGAGAAGATAAAGAAATGAACATGAGAATTTCTCATTAAAAAAAATTGATTTACAGTACTGTATAAAAGTACTGATGCTATAATCATCCATTGAAACAAGTTAAGTGCATTTACCCAAATAGACGAAATAAGTCTTTTATTTTTAACTATTTCCATGACTAACCTATACCTTCTGAACCAATCGTTAAAACTATCTATTATATCATAAAAAGCCATTTTCAAAAGTACAAGATAACCTACTAAGATGCAGCTTATAAACCATAGGTTTGTTTTTATGCTGTATGCTAATTTTGAAGGTAAGTAAATGGAAGAGATATAAATCCGACTAAACGCTTTAGTTTTTGTATACGTTTCACTATACCAAGATACATACTCTAAAAACTTTTTTTTTAGCTGTTCAGGAGGAGAGTTATAGTAAAATCCTTTAAGCGAATTATCTGAGTTATCCACTATAAAAATATCTAATGAGTCGCACAAAGTATAAGCGTAACTGGGGGGAGGGAACATAAATTTTACTTTATGTATATGATTTTGTTTTAGTTCTTGAAGTTGATTTTTAAGTAGAGTCCTATTTCCCTTAAATCCATACAGGTAGCTGTATGGGTACAAAAAAGCCACAGTATCCTCGTAGTTGCTATACTTTGGTCGGCTTAACACATTTCGTTCGGGTGCGGCACGTACCACGTATACATCTCTAATTAGTCCTATCAAGTAATCGTGTTCTTTTGTGTACAGTACAATATGTATCACATTTACTTTTCTTAAATGAGAATGTGGCAAACTAACTAATAATTTGCCATACTTATCTTGACCTTTGTATATAAGTGCTTTGTTAAAATATATCTCACATTTACCCAGGATACCTAAAAAAAACAGTGAAAGGTTTTTTTCAAGACTATCCAAGGTAAAAGCATGAAGAAGATTTAGCTTATCTGTACCCGAAGTGTATATCGGAAGTGTATCAAAAGTGTTCTGTTTTATTGGTTTCCATACAGGACTGAGTATCTTAACATATTCTAAATGAGGTTGAGAAGGTACTTTTTGGGCTATCAAGCAGCTATGACAAGCAAAAAAGACTAAAAAAATACCTATATACTTCTTAATTACAGTCATGGTATTTTCACAGAGTACAAGCGACCAGGTACTTTATGCTCTTCCAGTTCCTCGTTCGATATATACACTGTATTATTATCCTTAAAGTCTATTCCCTCTGTTTGACCTAACACAGACTCTAAACCCAAATCAATACGTTCTTTATTAGATAGTAAAAAGTTGTATGGAGTTATGTCTGTGAATATCCAAATAAATACATCTGACCCTTTATTTGGGTCCCTTTCGTACCCAACCAGAGCGATTTTTTTACCATCAGGACTAACCGCTGCCCCTGTAATCAATCCACGTGCGTCAAAGCCACCATGCGATTTAGCTATGTATGTACCTGGTTTATCAGGTAGGCTATACAAGCGGGATTGTCTATCTGTCCAATCTTTTGAAAAAACGTATAAACTATCTCCTACATGGATAAGGGACTCGCAGTCATAATCACTTTTGCGCCAGCTCTCTGAAAAATCTTTTTGATCGTTGAAGCTAAAGCATATACTATCTGCATTGACGCTAATATCTCCTTGTTGGGTAGTAATATCTGCTTTCTTAATGCGATAAATTTTAAGATCCTTGCGATTACCTTTATTATTTCCAAAATCACCGATGTAAATATAATCTTTACTTTGTGTAATATCTTCCCAATCTACATTTCGGGCGTTAGCAATTCGGATTTTTTGAACCATCTTTTTGAGAGTTATGTCGTAACGGTATAGTACAGGTTCGCCTCCGCTATCATTGTGGGTTAGAATTTGGTTATTTCCCATGTATATTAAGCCAGAAGTTTCTTTTATCTCTTTAGGCAGAAGACTCACAGGTTTCATTTGGACCACAAAGTTACCAGTTTTACCATCGGTATTTTGCTGGTTTTGTCTGATATATCCTTCAGGATTATCATAGTTTATCTGCGGAAAAGCAACCAATTGAATAAAGCATAGCAATAAAAATGAATAACCGAATTTCATAACGTAAATTTAATGTAAAAATAATGACAAACCTAATGCCGTAAAATTAAAGATAAAATACAGTGTATCAAAAAAATTAAAATCACTTTTTACTTTTCTGGGCGTGTCCCTCGCTGCGCTCGGGTCGGCGTGCTACGGGCTACGCTGACGCTTCGGTGCTTCGCACTGCTCACGCACCCTCCGCATGCCTCACGCAGCAGCCTTGGGATGTTTTACCTTGTTTTAGACATATTCTAGATTTACCTTGTTTAATCTTGATTATCAAATACTTACAAAATTAAATCTTTTCACTTTGCTTAATTCACTGTTATTTTAATTTGTTTTGTATTGATTTCCAAGCATATACAAAATTAAATCTTGAATATATGAACTTATTACAATACCTTAACCCTGAATATTTTAGTTTTACCTTATTTTCAATTGATTTTCAATCATTTACAAGGTTAAAGTATATTTTTATCTTGTTTAGTGATCATTTTCAGGTACTTACAAAGTTAAGTTTTGTATATGCGAGGTTAGTTTGATAGCTACTTGCGTGAGGCATGCGGAGGGCGTGCGTCAGCACGGTGCGTAGCCCCTCGCTCACACTCAACCCCATAACTAAGGGGGTGGGCGGGTGGGGCGCAGCACCGAAGCGAAGCGCAGCCCGCAGCACGCCGACCTTGTGGGCATGAGCGAAAGCGAAACGCCCACAAGGACACGCCCAAAATAAAATCATCAAAAGCCACTTAAAAATGCCTATAAATCAAAATGAATAACACAAAATTGAGATTAAAATACTATCTTTGTGTTATGGCAATTTATTTTAAAGAACATTGTATTCCACACGAAGATGCCTTCAAATTATACAAAAGTAAGAATTTTGGCGTATTAGCTACAAATTCTCAAAAATACCCAGGATTTCCACATGGCTCATTAGTATCCTACTCAATAGATACAGATCTTAACCCTATTTTATATATCACTGACGTCGCACAACACAGTCGTAATTTTATGGCAAACAACAAAATGACCCTCACCATTATAGACCCAAAATCCGTTGACGTCCAAGCTGATGACCGTGTTACTTTATACGGTGAAGGCTACAAAGTAGAAGGTGCAGAATTAGAGCACGTTCAAAATAGACACTTTACCTATCATCCCCAGGCACGCGCATACAAGGATTTTCATGATTTTATGTTCGTTAAAATTAAACTGATAGCAGTACGTTATATTGGCGGCTTTGCACATATTCATTGGGTTGACCTTAATCAATTTCTACAAGATAAAACCTTTGACCCCAAAGAAGAGCAATACATGGTAACTCATGTCAATCAAGATCATAAAGCTGCTTTACACTATTATTTGGATAAATACTATCATGTAAGTTCCCAAGATGTGTATTTAGCAGGAATAGATAAATTCGGTTTTGATATTATCGGAGATATGCGTTTGTATCGTATTCATTTTGAACAAAAAGCAAACACGGTACAAGACGTAAGAAGTTTTATGGTAGCTATGGCAAAATAAAAATAAATATGAAAAAATACGCTTTCATAACAATGCTAATCCTATTGAGCATACCATTATCATGGTCGCAAGAGAAACACACTTTGCCCGAAGATAAAATAAACAAGGAACAGTTACTGAACTTAGTCAATCAAATTCGTGCAGAAGGTTGTCAGTGTGGAGATACTTACATGCCTCCTGTTCCACCCCTCAAATGGAATGATACTTTAGCAAAATCTGCTTTTTTACATAGTAAGGACATGGTGGACAAAAACTATCATTCTCACTACTCTTTAGACGGCAAAGGACCAAACCAAAGGGCTTACAAATTAAAATATACTTCTGATGTAGGCATTGGAGAGAATATATGTGCAGGTGCTGAAAATGAAGTAGAGGCAGTTAATGGATGGAAAGGTAGCCCAGAACACTGTAAAAACATGATGAATGAGAAATGGACGGAAATGGGTATAGGTATGTATAAAGGGAGGTGGACTCAAGTTTTTGGCGGCAAAAAGCAAAGTATAGACAAAAAATAAACGTAGAATATATGAAAAACATCAAAAAAAATCTGATATGCCTTACCTTATGGATAACAGGATATATTTTTGTCTTTGCTCAACCAAATACCGAAGACAAAACCATAGACACTACTATTGTAGAAAATGTTTTTAGAAGTTCAAGATGTATCAATCAGCACACGACGTATATTCTGCCCTATCGGATCATGGATTTTAGAATAAGCCATCGCTTTGGAGAATTTAGTTCAGGAGCATACAACTTCTATGGATTGGACGGTCCTGCGAATATTGCATTGCATTTTGAGTATAGCCCTATTAAAAATGGAATGTTTGGCATAGCCCGAAGCAGCTTGTACAAAATGTATCATGGTTTCGTTAAATATCAAGTGCTATCTCAAAGAAATAACGGCAAAATGCCTATTTCCTTAACGCTTTTTGCAGGCGCATACGTCAATACCAGCAAAAATGCAGATTTTACTTTGCCTTTACATAGGTGGTCTTACGTTAATCAAATCATGGCGTCTAAGAAAATAAAAACGCTTACCACACAGGTAGGTTTTGCACATGTTCACTACAATTTAGTTAAATACATGACGGACAAAAATACCTCGTATTACATTACTGCTGGAGTGCGGTGGCAAATGAATAAGTATTTTGCGCTCACGGGCGAGTATGCATATAAATTACAGCCTAATAGTAAAGTAGATAAACTCTATAACAATGCTGGAATTGGTTTGGAAATTCAGACCTTTGGTCATGTATTTCAAATGCACGTTACAAATGCTTTTGGAATTTTTGAAAATCAAGCGCTTGCTTATACGAGTACGCAATGGAGGAATGGAGGGGTTCGGTTTGGGTTTAATGTTTCTAGATATTTTGGGATTTAATGTGTTAGGTTAAAAAATATTTTACTTTTGGGCGTGCCCCTCGCTAACGCTCGGGTCGGTGCATTTCGCACTACGCGTGCGCTGCGGTGCTGCACTTCGTTCCGCACAGGGCTAACGCCCTTGCTTCATGCCCCTCACGCAGTTTAACCCTGCATTTTGGGGTTTTACATTATTTTTAAGCATAGCCTTGCTTTATCTTGTTTGAGCTTCATTTTCAAATGCATACAAGGTTAAACTTGGCATAAGTGAACTTAATCTAATGGCGAGATTATCTGCGTGAGGCATGCGAAGGGTGCGAAAGCAGTGCGGAGCGTTAGCGAAGCACCGAAGCGACAGCGCAGCCCGTAGCACGCCGACCCGAGCGCAGCGAGGGACACGCCCAAAGATTAAAATTATTTTTTAGACTTAGTATAAGAGCATTATCTCATTTTACTTTACTCGGATTATCATCAAACCATCTCGGATAGGAAGTAATAATTTTTCTACGCGAGTATCCTTGAGAATATAATCATTAAACTCCCGCAAACTTTGTGTTTCTTTATCTTTATGCTGTTCATTTAGCACTTTTCCGCTCCACAATACATTATCGGCTAAAATAAAAGCACCTTTGGGAAGCTTAGGTAAAAGTATTTCATAGTAAAAAAGGTAGTTTTCTTTATCTGCGTCTATGAAAACGAGGTCAAAAGGATAGTTAAGTTGCGGAATGATAACCCGAGCGTCGCCTATTCTTAAATCTATTTGTAGGTGGTATTTAGATTCGGCAAAATATCTACGACATATACTTTCTAACTCCTCATTGATGTCAATAGTAATCAATTTGCCATCATTTTGAAGTCCTTCGGCTAAGCATAGAGCAGAGTAGCCCGTGTATGTGCCTATTTCCAAAATGTATTTAGGGCGTATCATTTTGCTAATTAAACTTAATAGTCGCCCTTGAAAGTGGCCTGAAAGCATACGGGGATACAAGACCTTCGCATGAGTTTCACGGTTAAGCTGTTGTAATAGGTCTGGTTCGGGTTCTGTATGCCATCGGGCGTATTCCTCAATCTGGGGGGACAAAAATTCCATATCTTTGCAAAAATAAGTGTTTTTGTGGTATGAAAATAACATTTATTGCTCTTTTTTTGATTTTTAATTCGTTTTTAATGGCACAATTGAATGTGGATAGTTTGGTATTTAATCACCAAAAAAAATTATCTTCTGTACATAACCACCCTTGTGCTGAGTTAAAAATGGCTAAAAATCCTATTGTATTAGTAGGAAAGTTATGCTTGTATTTTTATCAAAAGGTAATTTCTGACCAAATAGGGGCAAGTTGTGCGCACGAACCGAGCTGCTCTGAATTTTGTAAGCAAAGTATTGAAAAAAAAGGGTTTATTCGTGGTATTTTGCTTACTGGTGACAGGCTACAACGTTGTACCCCTTTCAACGTTATGTACATGCAAAACAAAAGAGAGAATATCTTTGGAGGTAAGATTTATGACCCTGTACCATGAGTATTCTGGTCAGATAGTTAATAGCAATTAGCTGGATTGGGCGTGTCCTTGCACACGTTTCGCTTATGCTCATGTGTGCAAGGTCGGCGTGCTGCGGGCTAACGGTGCTGCGCCCCACCCACCCACCCCTTGGGCAAGAGTAAAAGTGTGGGCGAGGGGCTTCGCACCGTGCTGACGCACGCCCTCCGCATGCCTCACGCAAGCTGCGTTTTGATGTTTTACCTCATTTTTATACATACATTTGCTTTACCTTGTTGGATATTCATTATCAACCACTTACAGGGTTAAACTTTTTTACTTTGTTGTAACTGTGTTTGTTTTATCTTGTTTTGCATTGATTTTCAAGAATGTGTAAGATTAAATTCTGAATAGAAGGACTTTACACAACTCTCTAACCCTTATTAAATAAACTTTATCTTATTTTTTGCTCATTTTCAAATGTTTGCAAGATTGAAGTGTAGTTTTACCTTGTTTAGAATTGATTTTCAAGTATTTACAAGGTTAAGTTTTGAAAAGTGGATTAGCTTACTTACAGCGTTCTTTGCGTGAGGCATGCGGAGGGTGCGTGAGCAGTGCAGAGCGCAGCGAAGCACCGAAGCGATAGCGCAGCCCGCAGCACGCCGACCCGAGCGCAGCGAGGGACACGCCCAGAAAATAAAATATTCTTTATAGGCGTTTCATATTTCAGCTTTGTCTGATTACTAACTCTGCGCTCATAACAGAATGCAACTTCTCTTTATCTCGCATTTGATGCCCAAAGCGGAAGATATATTTACCTGCTTGTGCAAACTTATAATTTCGTTTTAGGGTAAGCTTTTGGTCAACAATGTCACCAATCCATTCACCTGTCCATCTACCGCTATTATCTGCCAGGGGCATATCAAACTGTTCATAAGAAACTAATTTACCATCAGGTGCGGTGATACTCATGCTAAAAATAATGTTTTTACATTCATAATACTGTGTGTGCCTTAAATTAAGAATGATTTCGTAGTTCAGACTCGCGTCTTTAATTTCGGGTTCAAAGGTAATGGAGTCTTTGCTTGCCCATTGATTGTTTGCAAAAGAATGACGCTTGCTGAACGTAGCACTTTTACACGCCATAAAGTGCATTAACACTATCAAAACTGTAAGAATAAAAGAAAAAATATGCTTCTTTTTCATAGACTATTCAGATAAAATTTTAGGTTTGACTTCAATGTTAGGCTTTTTTTGCTGCGCTGCCAACTTTCTCTCCTTCCCTTCTTTTGAACTTCTTTTTCGCTTACGTTTTTGGGGTTTATCTTGTTTTTTGTTATCTAATTCACTTTGCCCTACTACATCTACAAACTCTGTGGATTTCTCTTCTGCATTAGATGTAATAGGGGTTTCTAGTAAACTTTCTATTACTATCCCATTAGCTTGCATTTCTAAAAGTTGGTTGACTCTATCAATAGGAACAGCATACCATGTATTATCAGACTTTATGCTGAACCACATGAGTTTTTTAAATATGTCTGTTTTTTCATAGATTGCTTCTCCTTTAAGGGTCAGAATAGGTTTTTCAACTTTGGGAATGAAGTTAAGGGCTTCTAGATATAAATCTAACTCATAATTTAGACAGCATTTTAACCTTCCACATTGTCCAGATAAACGTGTTGAGTTAAGAGAAATATATTGATATTTTGCTGCATTAACATTAACTGATTTGAAGTCTGTCAGCCAGGTGCTGCAGCATAATTCTCTGCCACAAGATCCAATACCTCCCAATTTTGCTGCTTCTTGCCTTAATCCAATTTGCCGCATTTCGATTCGCCCTTTAAATTCATCAGCGAGAATTTTAATCAGTTCTCTAAAATCTACACGGTTTTCAGCGGTATAGTAAAAGATAATACGTGATTTATCGCCTTGAAACTCTACTTCGGAAAGTTTCATTTCTAAGCCCAGTTCTTTGATAATTTCACGAGTACGGTATAAAATAGACATTTCTTTATCTCGTGCTTCTTGTAAGCGTTGCAAGTCCTGTTCATTTGCTTTGCGGTATATTTTTCTGGGTTTATCTTGTTCAGGATTAACTTTCTTTTTTAGCATTTGTAGACGGACTAGTTCGCCAGATAAAGAGATTTGCCCTACGTCGTAGCCGCCATTTTCACCTTCTACTGCTACCCAGTCCCCTGTAACAAGGTCTAGATTGTATACATTTTCAAAAAAGTCCTTTCTATCTGCTTTGAAACGTACTTCGTGGATATTAAAAGGTTTTACGTCTTCTAAGCCTGCTAACCAGTCGTATGTATTGAGTTTATTGCAGCTGCTGCATCCTCCTAAGGCGCAGGACTTGCATCCTGCTGTGCCGCAGGACTTATTACATGAATGGCATCCCATAACTTTACCTCATCGTTACATTTCATTGACTTTTTGATTAGTAATTTTTTCTACGGTACTTTCCTTGAACGGTTTTTTAGGGACTAAACCGAGTATAGCAAACATCTTTTGGTCATCTATGTAGTTTGGGTTGGGGGTGGTAAGTAGTTTATCCCCTGCAAAGATAGAGTTTGCTCCTGCCATAAAGCAGAGTGCTTGTGCTTCTATACTCATGCGTATTCTACCTGCACTCAGCCGTACTATGGATTTAGGCATAAGTATCCGTGCAGTGGCTATCATACGTACCATTTCGAAAGTATCTACTAAGGGTTGGTGTTCTAAGGGAGTACCTTGTACAGGGACTAAAGCGTTAATTGGGACGCTTTCTGGGTGTTCAGGTAGGGTAGCTAAGGTATGTAGCATAGCTATTCTATCCTCATCAGTTTCTCCTAATCCGATGATACCACCGCTGCACACGGATATACCTGCGTTACGAACATGTTTTAAGGTTTCTAATCTATGTTGGTAGGTACGTGTAGTGATGATATTAGTGTAGTGTTCTTCTGATGTATCCAAGTTATGGTTATATGCTGATAGACCTGCTTCTTTTAATTTTCGGGCTTGATCTTCTGTAAGCATACCTAGGGTACAACAGACTTCCATACCCATTGCATGCACTTCCTTGACCATTTCTAGGACCTTTTCAAAATCTGTGTTGTTTCTGACCTCACGCCAGGCGGCGCCCATACAAAACCGTGTAGAACCTGCTTCTTTGGCTTTGCGTGCTGCGGCTAATACTTCTTCTATTTCCATTAGTTTATGGGCAGCAACCCCTGTATGATACCTAGCGGCTTGTGGGCAATACGCACAATCTTCGGGACATCCTCCTGTTTTGATGCTCAGTAAAGTACATACTTGGATTTCATTTTGTATATGATATTTTTTATGTATTTCTGCTGCACGGAATATAAGTTCTAACAATGGTGTGTGATATATTTGGGCAACCTCTGTTTTTGTCCAGTCTTTTCTGATTTCTTTCATAGAATAAACCTCTTAAATGTGTAGGTATAGTAAAGCAAAAGTAATAAAAAGTGCTTAAATAAAATTCTTTGGTAAATGATTTTTTACTTTTGGGCGTGTCCCTCGCTGCGCTCGGGTCGGCGTGCTACGGGCTAACGGTGCTGCGCCCCACCCGCCCACCCCCT